>JAFNKG010000087.1 GCA_017883965.1 Candidatus Methanophagales archaeon
GAAAGTATTCATTTAAATAGAAAGGAGGTGAATATAGACGGTAAGGGTAACTAGGTGTCATATGGTACTATTGGTATTATTTGGAATTTGGTGCTTGGAACTTGTGATTTTTTAGGAGGAGAAAAAAATGGAAAACTTTATTACTTCGATGCTATCTTCCTTTTTCAAGGTGAAATAAAAATGGAATTGGAAGGAGTAGAGATAGAGGATACATTTGCTGAAGCGTTCCCGATAAAGGTTGCACGAGTGTTGATAACCGCGGTGAATGATAAATGGGCGCTGGAAGCGGCGAAGGAAACGACGGGTTTTGGCACTTCCGTAATAATGTGCCCGGCAGAGGCGGGGATAGATAAAATAGCATCTCGTGAGGAGACTCCTGATGGAAGACCGGGTGTATATATAATTATATGCACATTTGGCTATAAGGCACTGGAGGAGCAATTGCTTGCGAGGATAGGGCAATGCGTTCTCACCTGCCCGACAACAGCGGCTTTTAATGCCTTAAAGAAGGAAGAAAGCGAGAAGGAGTTCAATACGGGCTTCAAGCTAAAATTCTTTGGTGACGGGTTCGAATCGGAGGAGGAACTTTACGGCAGAGCGGTGTCGAGGACTCCGATAATGGGCGGCGAATTCGTGATAGAGAAGAACATAGGCGCAAAAGAGGGTGTTGCCGGTGGGAATTTATTTATCCTTGCGAAGGACCAGATGTCTGCGCTGACCGCGGCTGAGGATGCTGTTTTTGCTATTGGGCAGGTGGAAGGTGCGATAACTCCTTTTACGGGTGGCGTTGTCGCATCAGGCTCGAAACCCGGCTCTCAGAAATACAAGTTCATGCATGCCACGATAAATGAGAAGTTCTGTCCCACGCTAAAAGACAAAATAGAAGCGTCTGAGCTGCCCGCGGATGTAAATGGCGTTTTTGAAGTGGTGATAAATGGACTTAATGAAGAGGCGGTTAGTGAAGCAATGAGTGCAGGAATAAAAGCGGCGGTGAAAGTCCCCGGCGTGGTGAAAATAACAGCAGGTAATTTCGGCGGTAAATTGGGGAAGTACCAGCTCAGGCTTTATGATGTGTTAAGATAATCCTAAAACCTGAAGTCATTTCAGTGAAAGGAACAAACGCAGCACTCTGAGGACATGGACAAGTCCTCTTCCTCTATTTTTCGGAAACAATTCATTTTATATATTTCCCATGTCTTTCTTAGGTAAAAGATATACAATGGATCGGTACACACACGTGAATTTAGGAAATGCATTATTATTAAAAAGCGGTCTTAACCCGGAATTTACTGATTGGGCAGGCGTTCCTGATTATGATTCCAATTTTTTACACCGCTATAAATACCACAGATTCAGTGTTCTCGATAAAATCTTTCAGGTCGGACAGGAGCATGGTTTAAGAAACGATGATAAAACAGCAATTGCTTTATGCATTATTTCACATTTCTGGAATGATATTTTTAATGCACCGATATGGTGTTTTGGTTTTCCTTTTGCTGCATATTACGTTGAAATCGCTAAAGCAGAGGATTATGACATTGCTGAACTTAAAAAAGACATGGACGCACTGAGCTTCCCTGATGTAGCAGACGCAGCCATAAAAAAATATTTTGAGGAGTCAAATACGTTGTTTGAAGAGAATCTTAACGGATACAGCGCCGATGAATTAATTTACGGCTTGATTTCTCTAACGGCGAATGCTCGTATTTTCTTTAAAGAAGGAGGTAAGGCAAAAGCATTAAAATTCGTTTCAAAATTCACTAACAAAACAATATCAGAGGTTGATTTAGCGGATTTTTTTGAGTTCCAGAATAAATATGCAGAAATAATAATAGATACAGCTAAACAGATTTGATGGGATAAAGGTGAAGTTTATTTGCCCCTTAGTTCTCTTAACCTTTATAATAGAAGCTCCAGACCATGCCTACCGGTTTACTTAATTGCGGCTATTGTTTTTATGACATCTATGGCTTCATTGACAGTGAGTTTTTCGAGTCAAAGGAAGATTAAAGGTATAGCAAGTAGAACAAAATATGCTGTTGCGGTGCCAATAGCAAGGTCTCTTCGTGTTTTAGGAAGAATTGGAGTAAGCTCACGAGGGGTTTCCACTTCACCTTCCAATTGTTCTATTTCTTCCAACACTCCGCCTCCTTAATCCCAAGGTAAAACGAGTTCTTTATCACGTCCAGGTCTAACACTTTCGCTTGGTATCACTATGTTGCCCGGAGTCTTCCGAGCTTCCTCCACAGCGGCAAGCAAAGAGAGCGCATCTCTAATTACTTCAGCTTGTGTTGAGGCATTTAGCATGGTTTTTAGCTTATTAATTTTTTCAATTGCCTCCTTCGACATCCTTACCTGAACGAGTATTTTTTCTTGTTCCCCCATACGCTTCTTCACCTCCTATTATGTATGCGTAACTACACATATATACGTTTATACATATAAATTCTATACATATATAATACTTCCGCACATATAAAATTAATATTCAATCATACATCCACATGTTTCGTCAAAAATTAGTAAAGCAAATCGAACCGAAACTCATCAGAGCACCTGAAAACAAAGGTATCGTAAGATTATCGTCTATTATTACGCTGTGAACTCGCAAGGGCACTCCATCCGCTATTACTGCGCCAATCGCACCGAAAACAGCCACTGGTAACGAGTGCAGAACCAGACATCCTATTATAAATGAAACAGTGAACATAACCAGCATCACTTCCGGTGGCTTCATTCTCTTTTCATACATTTCTGGTTTATCCACGCTTTTCACTACTCCCGCAAGTGCAGAAGCGGCATCTCCTATTGCCAGCATTAAGATTGATGCTATGGCAATGCTCTTCTCGAAGATTAAAATGCTTATAAACGCACCTATAGCAAAAAACACATACGCACCGATTTCCCTATTCTCTTTCTCCCTGAGAAGCGGCAATGAAACCACACCACGAAATCGTAGCCATTCAATGACGACGATAATAAAAAAGGAAAAAACGAAGCCGAGAACGACCAAATCCTTTTGTAAAAAGTAATAAAGCACGGGAATTGCGATTCCGCAGATATGTATCGTTTTCCTCTTCGCTTCTTCTATTAAACGCACCTTCTTTCTAAAAAACCTCTGCACCAAGAAAAAAGTTTCTGTTAGGCGAACATAACGCCCATCTCCTTAGCGTTTATATAGAACCTCTGCTCATTCGACATTATCTTCTTTATTGCGTGCTCGAATTCTTCCATTCCTATTGCTTTCTTATTCCCTTTTACTGCGAACATGCCCGCTTCGATGGATATTGCCTTTATATCGGCACCAGTGGCATTTTCCGTAAGTGCCGCTAAATTATCTAAATCCACGTCCTTCTTCAACTTCATCTCGGATATATGGATTCGAAATATATCTTTCCTTCCTTCCTTATCAGGTATCGGTATTTCTATGACGCGGTCAAATCTTCCAGGGCGGAGCAAAGCAGGGTCGAGAATATCAGGTCTATTCGTCGCACCTATTATCCTCACGTCACCTCTTTGATCGAACCCGTCTATCTCTGCTAAAAGTTGCATCATCGTTCGCTGTACTTCTCGCTCTCCTGATGTGCCATCCTCTACTCTCCGTGCTGCTATCGCATCTATCTCGTCAATAAACAGAATAGATGGAGCCTTTTCCTTTGCCAGTTCAAAAAGCTCTCTCACCATCCTCGCACCCTCACCTATGTATTTCTGCACCAATTCAGAGCCAACGATTCGTATAAAAGTAGCGGATGTGCGTTTCGCAACGGCTTTTGCAAGCAATGTTTTCCCGGTGCCGGGCACGCCAACCAGAAGAACACCCTTTGGTGGCACCACACCTACGCGCTCAAACCTCTCTGGTTTTGTCAGTGGCAACTCAACTACTTCCTTTATCTCTTCTATCTGCCCATTCAACCCTCCTATCACTTCATAACTCACATCCGGTGATTCTATTACTTCCATACCATAGACAGAAGGGTCTTTTGCAGAAGGAAGCACGCTTACCACAGCCAGTGACTGCTGATTCAATCCGACCTGTGCGCCGGGAACGGCGTCTTTCGGGTCTATAAACTGCGAGTAATTTACAACGAATCGAGGTCCTGTGCTGCTCCTAACCACCATCCTTTTATCGTCTATTACCTCTACAATGGTTCCTATTATCAACGGCGCTGCTCGCAACTTTTCCAGTTCTGTCCTTAACTTCCGTATCTCCCGCTCGTATCGAACCCGCATCTCCTCGTAATATCTCCTTTCTCGCTCTGTCTTCTCCAGTGTCCCCCTCAACCCATGATTTGTCTCTTCCAACTGCTTTAACCTGTCCCGCAAGTATCTTGAATATTCATCGCCAGACAATGCACCACTACTGCTCGCTTTCATTTTAACTCCACTTTTTTACTCTTCTACTTCATAATATATAAAATGAACGGAAACAAAATGACGGAGTGTGAGATATGTGGTGCGGAAATAAAAGGTAAGGCGCAATACATAGCAATAGGCGTCTCTGAGCTAAGAGTATGTAAAGCGTGTGCACGACACGGAACAGCCGTAGTAGCGGATAAAAAAGCAAAGGCAAAAATAGGTGGTGAACCAGTGCTGCTCGCCAGGGCTAAAAGAAAATTATATGAGCAGATGGACCACGAGATAGAAGAGGGAATGGAAATTGAGGGGGATTATGGAAGAAAGATAAAAAAAGCGAGGGAAAAAGCAGGTATAAAACAAGCAGAGCTCGCAAAAAGGATAAATGAAAAGCAATCTTTATTACGGAAGATAGAAAGCGAGGAGATAATACCAGGTGAAAAGGTGAAGGAAAAAATAGAGCGTGTTCTTAAACCCTTTTTCTAAAAAACACTTTTTGTCACATCACCCTCTGCAAACCAGAGCGAGGGCTATACTTCAAAGGCAAAGGAGCAGAACCCATCCCCTTTTGCCCGACAGCTCTTTAACTCAACCCTTGAATTGAGTAAACCACCGATGAAGTTCAGATCAAACTCACACATGAGTTCACCGAACTTCATGGCAAGCTCATAGATGAGGCAATTGTATTCTTTTATAATTATTTGACCATCCTCTCGCTCCATCTCTGCCAAAGTCCCCAGTTCGTTCAATAATTCCACCACGGACTCCACATCCCCATCCCCGTTCAGTCTTTCTTTGTAATAAGATGCCTGTTTCGCTCCCAATCGTGCCATCATCTCTCTCACCCTTTCTGACCCTTCTCTTTCAATCATATCTTCGATAATCCATTTGAAGAAGTCAGAATAGGCTTTTGGGAAGAAGTTTTCCGCTTTTCCGGTGAGCGAATAGAAAATCTTCGGTCTCCCCATTTTTTCCTTAACCGCCGTCCTCTTTATCAGCCCATCCCGCTCCAAAATAGACAAATGCTGCCTCGTTGCAGTAGGAGAAATCCCCAATTTTGAGCTCAAATCGTTAACAGAAGAATCCCGTCGTCTCAAACAGTCGAGGATTTCGGCTCTCGAATCTTCTACTTGCATGGTCAGTTAAGAGCCGGAGAAGTTTATAAACTTTTCTATTTTTATATCACGAAAAAACTTTTTACTTTTATTAAAGTAAAATAATAATATACTGTAAAAAGTGATAGATATGGCGGACGAAGCGATGCATATAACAGATTTTCCTCCTTTCATCAGGTTCAAACTTGAGGAAAGTTTTCGACGGGAAATCTTCGCAAAGTTCTTAAAGAGCGTAAGCGAGGTTGAAGTAGATATTTTTTCTGAAGAGTTCTGGAGTTCAGCGGAAGAAGAATCTGAAAGCTCGAGATACGAGTTGATCTTTGGCAGAGTAAGTGGAAGGATATTAAAAACGCTCGAAAAGAGTCCATTAAGAGCTAAGGAGATACTGGAAAGAAATCCTGACGTCTCAACGTATTCTATTTACCATGCTATAATAAGGTTAGGGGATCGAAAGCTCATAAAAAAGAAGGATGAGCGGTGGGAGCTCAGAAAAGATTATTTCGACCATGTTAGAGTTTTCGATCTTGCGAAAATAATAGATATGAAACACGAGGGCGATAGGAGAAAGAATGGCGTATCTATAAAGGATTTGGAAATGGCGACTTATCTGTGGCCAGGATATGAGAGAGTTCGTGATTGTGAGGGGATAAGTTTTCAATCCACGTCTTATGGGCGATGGTATCAAAATCACTTCGCACTCGCAAGGGCAGTAAAAGAATGGGGAAGAGGGAATACAAATATCCCGCAATGGGCTCTGATAGCGATAGCCGAGCTTGCTGACCTGGATATTGAGGAGAGAGAAGTAATATCAAGCTATTGTCTTCCTCCCGGAGTTAAAATAGTCCCGTATTATAAGGGAAGATATAAACTTCCTATTGAGGTCTCTTCTGACCTTGATATTATTGCGCTTCAAATACTCATGAAGAGGTCCGAGGATGGATTAGTATATCCAGCCAAGCGTAAAAAGGAGATACTTAAAAGACTACACCATACTTTTGGCTTCTTTCAAAGCGATAGGATACCTTTGAGCATAAGAGAGATAATTGAGAAGTATTATCAGGTCCTGGGTTGTAGAAGAGACGCTGTTGAAATCCCCAAAAAAATGAAAGAGAGATGGGAACAACTTCCATATCACGAGAATACGCTCTCTAAAATCATGGTTCTGGAGACGTTGTTTGAACTGGAACAACCAAGAAGAATTTATGAGATAATCTCGCGCTCAAGGGACTTTCTTGAAGATGTAGCGAGAATATTGAAGGATTTAGGAATTTGGGATGGGGATATTAAGATAACTAAAAGGAAAGACAGACCCCATTATCGGTCTTATTTGCCTAAAAAGGTGAAAGAGAATCTTGAAGAATTAAAAGAAAAAGTAGAAAAATTTAAGATTGAAAAAGGGATTGATTTTCTCGTTGAAAAGGAGAG
>JAFNKG010000088.1 GCA_017883965.1 Candidatus Methanophagales archaeon
TGTGGGGCTCTGCCCCACGACCCCGCAAGCCCTGTAAGGGCTTATTTGACATTGGAATTTATTCTCCAGCTATACACAAATACTTATCCCTTATCCCCAAGCACCGCTTCCACAACAAATATATCCTTATCCCCTCTACCCGAAAGGTTCACCACAATCAAACTTTCTTTTCGCTCTTTAACCTTAATCTTCGCTTCTTCCAGCGCATAATGAACTGCATGAGCAGATTCCAGAGCAGGAATTATTCCCTCTTTTCTGGATAGTATCTCAAAAGCTCTTAAAGTTTCTTCGTCCGTTGTTGAGTGCATCTTTACCCTTCCTGACTCTGCTAAATACGCCAGCTCAGGTCCCACACCCGGATAGTCAAGCCCGGCAGCAAGACTGTATGATTGTTTTATTTGACCGTGTTCGTCCTGCAATAATTTTGAATACATCCCGTGCAAGACGCCTTCCGTGCCAGCGCAAAGGGATGCTCCATGCTCTCCGGACTCTAACCCCTTTCCTGCCGCTTCCACGCCAATAAGCTCCACCGCTTCCTCTTCCAGGAAATCATAAAATATGCCCATTGCATTACTGCCTCCGCCGACACACGCAACTATGGTGTCTGGCAACCTGCCCTCCGCCTCTAATATCTGCTCTTTTGTCTCCTTGCCTATGACTCGCTGAAACTCGCGCACAACCAATGGATATGGATGCGGTCCTACCACGCTGCCTATCAAATAGTAAGTATTCTCAACATTAGTCACCCAATCGCGCATAGATTCGTTTATTGCATCTTTCAGCGTTTTAGAGCCAGAATCAACCGGGTTCACTTTTGCACCCAAAAGTTCCATCCGGAATACATTCAATTTCTGACGCTCTATATCTTCAGTGCCCATGTATATCTCGCATTCCAGCCCTAAGACCGCAGCAGCCATCGCAGTTGCTACCCCATGCTGACCTGCACCAGTTTCCGCAATTATTCGCTTCTTTCCCATACGCTTCGCCAGCAAACACTGCCCTAACGTATTGTTTAGCTTATGCGCACCACCATGCACCAAATCCTCGCGCTTTAGATAAATCCTCGCACCACACATCTCAGATAGATTCTTTGCGAAATAAAGCGATGTTGGACGACCTGCATAAGTCCTCAAAAACTTGTCTAACTCCTCTTTAAAACTTTTATCGTCATAAAAACTATTAAACGCCGCTTCAAGTTCCTCTAACGCCGACATCAACACCTCAGGCGCATACTTTCCACCGTATATTCCATATTTCCCATATTCATCAGGTCTGCTCAGCATCTTCTCCTTCGTTCTTCACCTTCACTCCTATTTTGTTTCGATACAATATTAAAGTTTTTATTCTTCGCCTTCGCCTAAGGGCTTTTTACTGCCGCCGATTTTGCCGCTTCTATGAATCTCTTCACCTTCGTTTCATCCTTTTTTCTCACTTCACGCTCAACACCACTGGACACGTCCACTGCATAAGGCATCACATGGTTTATTGCTTTGGCGACATTATCAGGATTTAACCCACCGGCAAGTATCACCGGCTTCTTCACACGCTCCACAATTTCTTTGCTTATGTTCCAATCGTGTTCTTTCCCGGTTCCGCCTATTTCACCTGTTCCTCCTCCAGCCGCCGCGGCGGTATCCAGCAATATTGCGTCCACAACGCTTTCATACGCTAAAGCGTTCTCCATGCACTCCTTTTTATCCCCGCCCACACCAATCTTTTTTATTATCCTTATTCCGCTTTTCATACTTTTACGTAAATCAGCAACAAGCTCCACCGGCTCCTCACCGTGAAGCTGTATGCAATCTGCTCCCGTCTCCTCTATTAGTTCCATTTTGTCATGCACGACTTCGACTCGCATATTATCCCATGCGACAACCACGACCTTTAACACAAATACCGGCAAAGCCTCGAATATTCTCTTTGCATCTTTTAAATCTATATATCGCCTCGTATTAGCGACGTTTATCACGCCGACAGCGTCAGCACCTGCTTTTGCCGCCATTATCGCATCCGCGACGTTCGTGTTGCCGCAAATTTTCACTTTCGTGTTTGTGTTTCCGCACATTTCCTTTGTGTTCTCTTTCTTCATATTTCTCTTTACCGATTTTGATATATAACTTTTTCATCTTATCTGAAATAGACGGGTAAACGGGAAAAATCCCCTTCTCCTATTTTTCTTTTGATAAACCTTTTCTTTGAGCCCTTACAGGGCTTGCGGGGTCGTGGGGCGGAGCCCCACATAAGAAAAGGTTTCTCGTGAAATCTCGTGGTTTTTTAGTTCAGCTATGTTATTAAAACATTTGTACTTGTTTACCACTGAGCCCTCAGAGGAGAACACAGAGAGTCAGAAAATCAGTTATCTCATCTTAGCGCTCTCCGTGCTCTCGGCGGTAAACAAATACCTTATATGTTTCTATGTCTATGATGAGAAATATTTGGCATCCGAAACTGCGTTTGGCGTGACTACTTTTAGCCAGTTCGTGCTGTTTTCTTTTATCGGAGGGTAAACGCGAACCACGATTTTCATCTCCTCATCCGGGTCAAATATACCGGGATTTATTAAATCCTGCGTGATGTTCACCACCGTCCATTCGTTATCCTGCAATGCACTGCTATCACCATCAGTATCATTGTAAGGTATCCATCCGTAGATAGTGATATTTTCCGTCCCTGTGTAGTTATAGTAATGGACTAACACGTCCATATACTTGAACTCGGAATTTAATATTTTCGTTGCGCCGGTGTTGTTGATGAAGACATTTATATCGCTTCCTGAGTCAGGGTTTGAGGCTGTCACAGAAACATTTCCTATTTCTATATCAGTTTTAAGCCTCGCGTTATCTATTTCATTGATTCTCTTGAGCGAGTTGGATAATGTATCCATGGTGAATAGAGCTCCCGTTAGGAACAGGTAAGAGGAGATACCGATAATTACGACCGTAACAAGGGTAGCCAATATAGTTCCGAATCCCATTTTTCATCTCTCGTATTTGTATAGCTCTTTTCACACAACTTTCTTTTTCTAATCTAAAAGAAAGGGGTTTAATCTTGTTTGCGCAACCTATCCTATATTCAGATAGAGAACGTTTCTTCATCTGCTATTCCGTTATACACGATAATTTTAACGTAATAGTCGCCAGTAGTGATTTCACTGGAATAGTTTATCGTTATGTTCAGGGTTTCTCCAACGTCCCATCTTCCGTCACCATCGTCATTTTCAATAGAATAATTCCAGCTTGGAGTGACTGAAAGGGATGAATTGAAAGGAATTCGTTGAAAATCGTTTATCTCACCGAAGAAGACATCGGAGTTTTCTATCTGTGGTATTTCCGAGGCGCCAGTATTTTTTACCCAAACATATTCATACGAAGATTGGTTCGCTTCTGCGATAATATTAATGGAGGTTTCAATCCGCTCGCCGAGTTTTTCACTGGTTGAGATAACAGACGACGTAGCGCGATTTACCGCGGGATAGATTGCACTGATGAGCATGCCTGCACATATCACGCAAGCAATAGTTATTATCGCAGTAGTAATCGCAGCTTCAGCCATTCTTCTTTGGTTTTGAGGTTATTTTCCTCTTTTCTTTCTCGGTCTTCCCGGAACTGGGAGCTGGAGCTGGAGCTGGAGCTGGAGATTGTGATTTAGTTTGGATTTGGATTTGAGAGTGTTTGACATCAGGATTTTTTAAAGGACTGCGGACGTTGCACAGTTCCTTTAGAAGCCCGAACAGTTCCTGGTGCTCGCCGGTGAGAATCCTGTCTAATTCACAGAGTGCGATAATGCAGTGCTTCGTTTCTACGTTGCCTTTCTCCGGGTTTAGAACGGGGTCCGGGAGTTCCGCGACTTTTAAAATTGTATCCTTCATCTCTTCTGATATACGACCGGTCAGTGCATACAATTCGACAATCTGATTTAACTTCTCCATGCCGATGAGATTAAGTGCTCTGTCCACCCATTGCATAAGTTGTGCAAGCGTAACCGTGTCAACTACTTCACTTCCAGTTCCGATTCCGGCTCCGGCTCCAAATCCCACTCCAAATTCGTTCAGCTCAGATTCTGAGACCGCGGGATTGTGAATTACCGGTTTTTCTGACTGCGGCTCTGCTTCTGTTTCTGCTCCTGTTCCTGCTCCTGCTTCTCTCAACTCCGCAATAGCATCTTCCAGATTTTGCAATCTCTCTACCTCTACGTCACCCAGTTCCTTTAATTCCTGCAAAGTATCCTCCAAATTCTTTATTCTTTCTTCTTCTATTCCATTACCGCCGCCCAATTCCTTTATTTCTTCCAGAGCCGCTTCCATCTGTTTTAGCCGCTCTTCGTCAATGCCACTACCGCCTCGCAACTGTTCGAGATAAGTAAACGGGTTTTCGGCAGTGTCCATCGCCTCACGTAAGTCAACGAGAACTTTCTTTATCTCGCTCTTCACCAGTTTCACTTCGCCTTCCAGTGCGCTTATTCGCTCTATCAGTTCCATTTCACACTTTCTTTCCTAATCAACACCACGTTGCGTACGTGGAAAAAATAAAAAAGGGAGAGGGTAAAAAAACAAAAACCCTCCTTTTTTTTCTTTCGGTTTGTGTCGTTTTAGTGCATATTCGCTGTCAGGTATATCGCTGCGGGTGAGGTTTTCTCTATTTCAAGCACGGCTCCTATGGCTGGCTTCACTTCTACGCTGAACTTTTTGTTTACCGGAACGCCGTAACCAGGCATAGCAACGACGATATGCGCCTTCTCTCCGTATTCTAATAAGGCGTTGTTACCGCCCTCGTCGTTAACAACTTCGTAAGTCCAGCTGCCCGACGTCTCGTTCATCGACATGTTGCCTATTATTGCATCTATATTAGTGCTGTAAGTAAGCCAGTCCTGATGCACATCTTCGTCCATGTAGGATATTGCCAGCGTACCCAGGTCCATCGGACTCTGCCCGGCAGTGAGCTCCATGTAGAACTCTACAACTGTTATGTTCGTCGGGTCCATCGGGTGTGTTTTGTTGTTTCTGAAGTAGTAGTGTGTCCAGTTACCCAGAGCAGACATATTAGTACTGCTATTATACGCCCACCCGTGACCGATGACGTCGCCACAGAGTTCACCGGAAGAAGTAGCCTGCTCGACGCCTGCATGAACGACCTCTTTGCTTTTCTGTGTGGTGAAGAACCCAGCATTCAGCACGACGTATGAGAACACCGCCGCCACTACGACGAACGCAGTCAGCACGATAGCCGCTTCCAGCCCTGTGAACGCTCGCTTGTCTTTCCTTATACTTTTTCTTTTTTCTCTCATTTTTCTCTTTTCACCTCTTTTTCAACTCAAGCTAAGTCCATGTTTCTATCTACGGCGGCTGGTACTCTCCTCTCTATTGTGATTGTGGAACCCTGAGGCGGCTTTATCTCGAGTGTGAATTTCTCGTTTGGCTGTGTTTCTTGCGCAACGCTCGCATTAAAAGTGACATAGATTTTTGCGACTTCTCCGTACTCCAGGAGGTCGTCATTATCACCCGTGGTTTGGTAACTATACGGCAGTCTACCCCAATGACCTCTTGGGTTTGTAAGTGTTATTCTCAGGGTAGTCAGGTCCGAAGGACTTCCCCCGGCGGTCAACGCCAGGTAAGCCGTAAGATTGGTTAGATTTGTTCCAATCGCTGATCCATTTTTACTGTGTCCTATAAGGCTGCCGGAAAGTTCTACTGAAGAAGTAGCCTGCTCGACGCCGGCATGAACGACCTCTTTGCTTTTCTGTGTGGTGAAGAACCCAGCATTCAGCACGACGTAACTGAAAACCGCCGCCACTACGACGAACGCAGTCAGCACGATAGCCGCTTCCAGCCCTGTGAACGCTCGCTTATCTTTCCTTATACTTTTTCTTTTTCCTGTCATTTTTTCTTTTCTCTTCATCTCATCTTTGCATTAATACAAATTCATCGTTGAGCTGATTGATCCTGGTGCTCTCTTCGTTACTGCGAGTGATGCGCCCTGTGGTGGTTTTATTTCAATTGTGAACTCCTCGTTTGGTCTGACAAGACCGTTACCATTGACATCGCCATACGGTATTAAAACTTCTACCTGCACTACTTCTCCATAATCTACCATGGAACTTCCTCCCCCTGGCAATCCTTGTGCATCCGTCTCGTTGAAGTACCATTCTCCGGTATAAGGAGCGGTTCTATTTTCTGTCCTCTCAGTGATGTTGCCCACAGCGAGAGTAGTGTTCTGGTAGATTGCGGCAACGTGCACTCGATTATTTGTATATGTGAGCACGGTTTCCGCTAAATCCATTGGACTTCGTCCTGCGGTCAACGTCAGGTAAAATGTCACCTTCGTCAGTCTCGCTGGATCGGTAGTGTTACCGGTGGCTATGACGTCACCTGCGGTTTGAACAGAAGAAGTTGCCTGCTCCACGCCGGTATGCACGACTTCCTTTGCCTTCTGAGTGGTGAAGAACCCTGCGTTCAGCACGACGTAACTGAAAACCGCAGCAACCACGACGAACGCAGTCAGCACGATTGCGGCTTCCAAACCCGTGAATCCCCTTTTGTTTTTCCTCAGCGATTTTTTTGTTTTCATTTGTTTCACTTTTTTTGTTTTCACCTCCTGATTAGAAACTTTGAGACGAAGGGTATTTAAAGGTTAGGGTAATTGCAATTGTTTTTGCGACTATATGAAACAATTTTTACAGATATTATAAATAAATTTAAAATAAGAACGAATATTTCTTTAGAAAAGCAGAAGTTTTGCTTCTCCACCTCCGCTCTCTATTATATATCTATCTATCTTGACATTGTTAGATTAACCGCAGAGTTCACGGAGAACGCAGAGGATGTAGGTTTAGAGGTTTAGGTTTTAGGGTTACTAATACCTGA
>JAFNKG010000016.1 GCA_017883965.1 Candidatus Methanophagales archaeon
TTGATCGATGTTCTTCTTCAGAAGTTGGGCTACTGATTTGTTTAGGACCACTATCTTTCGGAATTCCAGCCGAGGACGGTAATTGGCGTGTTTCAAGCGCGGATTCTAGCTTCCACACCTTTTTTGCTATACGAACCAGCTTATGGCGAATGAATCCTAAGTTCGCCCCAAGATCTGCAAGTACCATGAGCACCCCGGAACACGTTGGTGCCAACAGGAGGGTTCCCCGTTGATACTCAACCATCACTGTTCGTAATTCTTTCAGGGCATAATTCGTTCCCATCTCCACATAGCTTTGCGCTATGGCGCATCCGAGGAACGCATGGAGCTGATCCGCATGGGGCGCCGGTTCGGAGGCAGTGTTTCGCTTAAGGACGCCTTTGACAACTCCCGCAAGGTCTGTATAGAGCACCGCCTGAATTTGCGGTTCAGATTTCGCTAGTTCTTCTAAATATAGAGTAAATTCTCTTCGCGGGTGCATCTAGGATTGCCTCGCTTTCCAACACATACCCTTTCTACGCGTCCCCTTTCCGTGCGTCAAGCGCCCCTCACAAACTTGCTTCTGAGACGCTTTCACAACCTGTATTATATGATTGTTCAGTCACCTAATATATCTATTAACTAAATTAATAAGCTTTCTGACAAAAGCTCTCCGGATTTCTAACAAAGCTCTCCGGATTTCCCATATTAGATTCTTATTTCATTACAGGGAGAACAAGAGCCTTAAGTCCTGTTCTTGATAAACAACACAGGTATCCTAAACTAACATACGAATAGGAATAACTTTTATGTTTGATTTAGATATAAGCGGTTTATCGTAGTAAAAGGGGATGGTTGCTAATGTATGATGAATTGCTCCAATTAATGGAGGACATTGAAACCCAATTGACAAGTCCAGTGGATCGTTTGAGCTTCTTCCGAACTGACATTGGACAAGAATTCGAAACAAATTATATCGATTTAATGGCGTTCTCTGACCTAGCTACCTTCGCCATCCCCATGATACTCAATATATTATCTGCAATACTTCCAGACCTTGAATCAGGAAAATTTATCGAGCAGATATTAAAAATGGACCTGCCAGATATGACTGAAGCACAAATGAATGGGTTAGCCAAATTTAAAGAATTTCAAGAACAATTATAGACCTAAAGGGCCCCACAGCCTATAATTGCTCCTTTTTGATCTCAAGCTGAGAGAATTTTCCTTGTGGATAATCGATCTCTTGCGATATGCTAAAACACTGGCATGATGATATGCATAGTTAATATAAATTAGTTAAAGGGCTCGAAACCTTTCTGAATACATTGTATTGACAAATTTGTCGATACGAAAAATCCTTAGGATTGATCTATCATTCTCCGAAGAATGCTCAAAAGATATCCATAGCCCTGCGATTCGATTATTTCAAATTTATCGTTCCAAACCGGTTCGAGGATATTTTTATAGATTTCACCTGCCACCACAATTACCCTATCATAATTAGGAAGTATCTTACTTAACTTGGGGATTGTTTTTTCTCGCACATCCGAGATAATCTTATTTCGTACAAATTCTGACCCAAAAGAACCTCCAAATTTGGTTTTATATGGTTTTACTTCCTCTTGTGGATCAAGAAGTCCATATTTCAGGGATAGAATTCGATAATCATAACCTCTTTGCTCACATAATTTTTGCACCATTCTAACGAGTCTTCCCTGAAATAGATCTTTTGCCAAAGCCACTTCATTCATCTGTTTAGTTGATTCAGAAACGATTACAAGCGTAGGCAATTTTTACTCAACCAATTATCTTTCTAATAGCTATAAAGCTTCTTTAATAATCTCTTTTTGGTTTCTATATCAAATGGTGAGACTTTTTCACGTTAGGGAGGAGGTTATAGAATTTCCATGTTTAAGTATTGGTGCTTGACAATTTACTTAATCTTTCTAGGTACCCACAATAATTTCACGATCGAAACAGCAAGTTTATTTGAAGGATAATATTGTGTTATCCTTCATATTTTTGATTAGGGAGTAATAGATTGTTTTATTTTATTGGTCAAATCAATTAATTTTTTCTTTATTCGTTCATTCGACATTTCATATGTTTTTATGGTAGGAGGAAGGGTCAGGTAACCCCAAGTCTGGTATTTGGGGAACTTTTCGAGTGGTGGATATATCATCTTAACTTCTTCAAAGTAGATTATTGCAGCTCGCCTTCTCATATAATTCTTAAAATATTGATCAAACCTGCTTTTCGATATCCCGAAATTGTATTTATTCCGATATTTCCACAATTCCGAAGGAAAATCTCTTATGATTTCATCTGCTGTTCCAATTAAATAAGCTACATGACCTTTTGTTTTTATTACAATTGGAACTTCTGTAAGACTCCGTCCTAGTCTCATTTCCACATTAGGAAGAGTTTTCCGCAATTCACTATCTTTTTGACCTTGTAAATATGCTAAAACCTGATCTACATCTAATCCGCAAAGAAGTGCCTCTGTCATTATAATCACTTGTCGCGTTATTTCATTCTTTTGGCGTTCTGCTCTACAGCTATCTAAAGCTTGAATATATTATTTCTTGTTTTCGTGTTTATAAATCTATCTTGCAATCCAACACTCTAGTTTATATGTTTATTAAATCCATTCGGCAATTATTTCCCAAACTAACTCATTTTTATCATTTTTAGTTGGATAGTTTCTAACGAAACCCTTCTTTTTCAGCTTGTTTAGTCGATTTCTAACGTATGAATATAATGTCAAATCAGGAAACTTTTCTAGTGCCCGTTCTTTAATTTGTCTAGTAGTTGCTTTTCCACCCAACTCTTTAAGTATCATGTAGACTACGAATTGACTCATTGGATCACCAATAAATGATATTTATGTGATAATAATTATCTATAGTATAATTTTCCCTTTTTGACGCAAAGAATAACTTGGAACAGTTCCTTTTCAGTTAAAGAGTTGTAAAGAGGATATCCCATAAAAAGATTTAGAGCGGTTAGTAATGGATGATAATTGATTTATATCTCTAATAGCGAATTTTATACTCTATCGAATAGTAAAAAGGTTTAAAGCTAATCGAACAATCTATTAAGAAAATAGTAGTATAGGGAGGCTTCAAGATGGACTTCAAAACCCTTGAATCAAGAATCATAGAATTATGTCAAACCTACGACAATTTTCAAAAACGTATCGATCAACTACAAACCGAATTAGAACCGTGGGATAGGAATAAACTACGAACACACTTATTCAATGGAGGAGTAATTCCAGAATCCTTTGACCACGATTCTAGCGAAGAGAAACTATATGCGAAATACTGTGATATACTATTAGAAGCATTTTTTAGACTATTTGGAATGAAGACTGAACTTATCAAAGAAAGAGGGGATAGAGCAGATGTAATTGCAATTAATAATAAATATACCATAGTAGGTGATGCAAAATCATTTAGACTTAGTAGAACTGCTCTCAACCCAAAAGATTTCAAGTTAGCAGCATTAAATACATGGAGAAATAATGATAATGCCGAATATGCTTGTTTAATAGGTCCCTACCATGATTTTCCAGGTGAAAGAAGTCGCCTATACAGTGAAGCAGTCAATAATAATGTACTCTTAATTTCCTATACACATATTTATTATATATTAGACAGCAAAAATTGGAAAGAAACTGATCTCAAATCAATTTGGGAAATGCATGAAGATAAAGAATTGTTTGATAAGAAGATCACAGGTAAGGTATATTGGGATAGTCTAGAAGAAACTATCTCGTCGTTAATAACTCCTAGCCAATCATTCAGCGATGTTGTACAGCTTTGGAACAGTAATCTAGTAAAAATAGGTAGCCTACAAATAAAATATCTAGAACTAACAAAGAAAGAATTCTCTAATTGGAATAAAGTCAGATTACTAAAAAAAGTAATTTCTTTATCAAGAATAGACTCAAAGATTCATGTAATCCGCAAAAAGTTACCAGAGGAATTGTAGGGTACCCTAGGAAGGTATTTTAATAACAAATCTTAGATCAGTCTGGAGAGAAGTCTTCTAATTGCTGTCTGTTCCTTGGAAACACTTCTCTTGTCAATAGTAGTAAGAGAAGTTCCTGCTAATATCTGCGCTACTTCTATTAATTTGGATTTGATTTTTTCATAAGAAGGTGGTAATTGCCATTTAGCTTTACGTTGAGAGCTTACTGCATAGATTAGAAATTGTAGAAGATCGATCAGTGGTATTTCATCTATATTGTCTTTTTTCACCCTTTCAAGATTTCTCTCGTTGTACTGAAGGGCGTGAATCTTTCTGTTTTTCACTTGAAAGATATAATCTTTTGTCTTGGCTAAAGTCTTTTCGTAGACTTCTAGGCTGTCAATTGTTTTACATATTTCCTTGAATTTTACTAAGGTTATGGCATTCTCACCATATTTTATTCTCCAAAATATATATGTTCTAGTTTCTGGATCTATACCCGATGAGTAATTGTAAACCCAATTCTTTTTTGAATTTTGGATCTCTTCTAAAACACCTTCAATCGTTCTGTAATATTCTAAAAAGTCGACAGGCCGACCATCTGTAGAGATAATAGTTTCATTCCGTGTATAATCTTTGAGAGAGTAACCAATAGCAGTTACCAAGAAATTAGAGCCGAGGGTTCCATTAACCAAAGAATCTTCATATATTCGCTCATATTCGTAAAGACTTTTTAGTTTAAATTTATTATCGATCTTCAGTTTCTCATTCTTTGGGGTCTTCCTCAACACTATTACAATCACAGCAGATAATGCATCAGATTTCATCGCTCTTGGTCTCGCCATTCTCTCCATATGTAAGGGCCAAGTCTTTTTAACAACAAATGGAGAATCTTTTATAGCATCTGCTATTACTGACCATCCTTGCAGAGTTTTTTGTGAGTAAATTACTACAAATAACCCATCCTCTGTAAGTACCCTCGCCGCCTCATTGAAGACTGAGGTCATCTTTTGTTGATATTTTTCTGAAGCTCTTCTCAAATCCCCCGATCTATGCTTTGAAGCAACAAGTTCTTGTTCTTCATCCATACTAAAGTCTATATTGAGAGTGGTATGCTTTAAAATTAATTTATCCCAAGGTAATAAACAATCAGTAAGACCTGTATAAAATAAGCTATCAAAATAAGGTGGATCTGTTATAATTATGTCAAAAAAATTATCAGGGTATGGTAAACTGCTTGCAGATCCTTTTTCTAACTGAATTGTACCATCGAGATTAGTAAGTTGACTAAGTGAATGCACCATTCTTTCTAGCTTGTCGTTTAAATTGGCTGGGCCATCTTCAAAGGGATTTATCTCTATGTAGTCCCATCTCATTGCTAGACCAGGACCTGCAAGTGAACGACCACATTGCTCATTTTGAGGTATCCACATCGTGAACGAATTATTCCAATCAGCAAGGTGATCGACCAAAGATGTCAATATTGCTGTAATATAATTCGCTTTTTCAGTAGAATATCCCTTGTTAATCATTTCCTGATGCAATTCTTGCAGATTCTTAACAAGGGTCAGTAAAACTAGAAATTGACGCTTATTGAACAACTTTTCAGCGGTTCCATAGCCGTATAATGGAGGGTTTATTATTCCAGACCATTCTTTAAGTTTAAATTCATCAAAAGATCCCAATAATCGTTTTAAAGTCACTATACATTCGTTTATATTTTTTTCATTTAGAAATATATCTAAATCAAACTCATTTCTGACTAGATAGGATTTTCCACTTGCGAGAGGATTTTGAAAAGCAACACATTGGAGAAACTCATGAATTTCTCCATTCTTTCCCTTCTCTCGAAGATAATCAAGTTTAACCTTTGAGTTGCAGAAATCACATCTCAATGAGTTCTTCCAAGCGCTTTTTTTCTCGCTTCCATCTTCTTTCTTTAACTTAAAAACATAATCACCATCTTTAGTTGGTTGCCAATTCAAAGAGATGCGTTTGTCTTTTCGTTTGGCAAGATAGTTCAATCTTGACAAATTGACAAATTTTTTGCAGTTTTTATTTGGACATTTAACTTTTCTGCCCCAAAACAAGACAATTGGCCTATTGTCAAATCTTGTAGGAGTTTCAAATCTAGGATAAAGATCTAGTAGTTCCTTCTTGGAACGATTAAGAACGTATTTCCCCCATCTTAATACTTCATTCGAAATGTCAGGATAATTTTGGGGGGCTATCAAAGACGCTATCTGAACTAGCACTGCAATCGGATTTAGATCTAAAGAATATGTATCTAATCCAAGTCTTGACGATTCGAGAGGGATCGAACCTCCACCAGAAAAGAAGTCCAAAATTCTCAATTCTTTTCCATCATTACTCTTTGAAATTTCATTTTTAGCTTTATTCAGAATATTATTGGGTGGATTAATTTCATTGCAGATTTCTTTTATTATCTTGATTTGCTTTGGAACAAATGTTATAGCATCTTTGATATTAATTGAAGACGCGTAGATTATGCCTCGCATCGCAATTGTTGGTCTTCTTGCCCACCAAGTCTTTATCGCGTTCAAATGACCTCGTCGCAAATATCGCTCGTGTGAAGCCCTAGAACTAATGTATTCAGCAGGGAAAAATTCCTCAATTAGTTTCATTTGCCCTCAACTCATAAGAGTCCGTATATTTGTTAATTTAAAGATTCACATTCGCACGTGGAGATACCAAAACTCCTAGATGAGCAGACTTAAAGTCCCTGTAGGATGTTTTTAGATCAACGGGGTACATGTCTATAATGCAAACCCCATAAATCATTTGTAGTATACTTCCAATCTCGGATCTAGGGCGTTTCACATCGTTTTTTAGATGAACGTGGTAAGCATTTGTGTCTCGCTCAACCATAAAAAAGGAATTCACAACTTCCTGAAAAAGTTGGGAGGTTTGAAACCCTGCTACTAGCCTTGCAGCTTGCCTTTGGTTTTGGTTTAAATATAACATTGCTTTGCACCAGTTAACACTTGAAAGAGAAATTATTTAAATCTTTCTATCATAAAATTTAATAATATTTTCATTTTTAAATAAATAAATTTTAAATTAAGAAAAATTTAAGTATAATATTTCATAACTCGAATTAAGTGACAAAGAATGGGAGCTGTCTCTACAAAAATTGATAGGATCTTCAAAATCCTAGAAAAAAAGCCGCGTTCGCTCTCAACATTGGCGAAAATGGCTGGAATGCATTACTATACGGCAGGAGAATACATAGATTTAATAATAGCCATTCAGAACAGACCAAAAGTAGAAAAAATTACTACAAATGGTACAGTAATCGTTCGAATCCGCGAATAGTAACCAAAAAAGGAAATAACGGGCCCAAAGAAGACAAAACTAAGTTGGTGCAAAGCAATGTCGTTCTTTTAGGGCCATTCGTCTCATTGGTTCTAAATCACCTCAAATTGAAAAACTTTATGGCTATGTCAGAACTACATTATCAGGTTGACTTCAAAAGTATGAGATTTGGGAAAATAAGATACTAATATTCTATTAACTTATAGGAGCTCTCTCGTAAAGTTTTCTATTTTATTATCCAATGACACAAGAGTCAAGCTATGGCTCTATTGATGGAAACAGAGTACTTTGAATACCCACGAGTCATGTTATTAAGAATGGGAACCCAACCTTAAAAATAAGGCTGAATTAGCACAATTTGTTTGTGTAGAATACTTTCCATCATAACCATATTATTCGATTAGTTCATCCCATTCTACAAAGGATAGCATAATCTTTCGTAGGCGAGAGGATTCATAAATAGCAGAAATGTACCTTATTCCCATGCTCTTAGTAATTTACTTATTCGAAGAAGACCTGTTCTACTTTTGTAAATCCAATCTCGATCTGAATATCCATTGATACAGATGTTTAAAACCTAAAAAAAGAAAGGCATCGAGAAAAAAGATCATATGAAGGAAGATTATCAAAAGACTCATACTATGTATATATATTATTGAAGGGAAGCACAAAAAATGTCGACATATGAGAAGAGGTCCCAAGAACTTATTAAAAGAGCTCGATCAAAAAAAATTAACATTTGGATTTTGAAGGCAGTACTCGATTCTGTGCAGGAAACGAGAAAAGAACCGCCATTTCAAACCACATTTTCAAAAGTGTTGGAAAAAATGTCCAAACTTGTGTCGGAGGGGCGGATTTCAGCTGTTATAACTCGAAATCTTCTATCTCAATATTTAATTCGAATCAAAAAGATTTATTCTCTTGTCAACTTCACCGAGCCCTTAGGTGACTCAGCGGTCATTAAGATTCCTCAACACATTAATACAATTGAGGATTTGAACAAATTTACGATCATTGTTGATCGGGCTCTGTAATAATTCCATTATTGAACCTCTCCATTACACCTAAGTAAATATTTTTTTGGGAAAATTGTATATGTGGGAAGGACCAGAGTACTTTCCCCAGTTATTGCGTGATCACCCTCTACTTTTTATCGAGTGATGAAAAGAGGATCAGACGGACGTATAGAAGACAAAAAAGACTTGGTGAGATCCTTTGGCTTTTATTTAGCCTTCCGTCACCATGCGCGAAAAATAAGACATTCAACACCCCTAAAAGTGTTCTGCAATGTTGGTTTAAAGTTATGTACTCTCTATTTTAGCAATAGCTACCAGTTGTGCGTTCTGGTCAGACCTAATGATCATAAATGTTCCAAACGGGAGATTTATTTGGTTTCGGGTGGTCTCAATGTTTAGGACTATGTTCAAAAATACAGTATCATCTTGAAAAACTTACCAAAAAAGGTTCGATTTCAACTGAAAGGAGAAAAAAGAGGTTCAAAATCACTATCACAAGAATTGGCAAACTATATGATAAATCAAGAAGAAATAGAAAATTCAATATATTAAATATAGTCATCAGCTGTTTAAAACTCCAATCAAAGGAAATTGAAGGGATTTACAAAGAAGGGACACTATACCTAGGGTGGAGGCTTCTTCCACGAGTGAACACCAGTCATCTATTAGGAAATCGAATGGATTATAAATCGAATGACCTGCCAATTTCCGGCAGACGTGTCCTATCACTAATGGCTTGGAAATCTTCCGGTTTCTCGGTATGTACCGGGAAAACTACCCTTGGGTCAGTTCGTTCAATCAAATCTGAGATATCCGAGTGAGACATGTGTCCTGAAGCATGAATCTGGATAGGTCGGTGATCGTTAGCGGAGTTCACACCGAAATGTGTGAACCATTGAATCATTCTTTTTTCGTCCAACATTGCCTCTTCGTCAAAAGGCTCACTCGAAGCCCGGATATAGATACTACCGACCTCAGGCTCAAGATCTACTAGCTCATTTAGTTCGTAATAGCTTAGATGGAGGATGTATTGCTCTGGATTTTCCCGGATTTTAAGGGCCGTGATCCCTTGGTTGTAGTGGGAAAGATCTATGGTGCTGGGGTCTGCTTTGTCCCAGGTGACACTGTAGCCTGCATCGTACTTCGTTAGAACGTAGTCGCCCTCACTGTAAAGCATGCTACCTTTTCTCTTCAGGTAGACTTGAATGTTATTGGTCGCTTCTACATCAGAGATCTCGGTCATACCGCATATCCGGAGTTTATTGAGGGTGTATGCCAACTTTGGAGATATCACAAGAGTCCTCCCCGTTTCTTCTGCGACATTCTTTAAGGTCAAGAAGCGAGTCGTGTCTTTCCACGCAAACCCAACCATTACCAGAGCCGGACATTGCGATACATTGTCTCGGATGTTTTCCTCCACTTGAGATTCCCTGTCCAAAGTAGTTTCCTCGACCCGTGTGCCTTCAATTATGAGGGCATCTGGTCGTAAGCCAGTGATTGCATCCCTAAAGGCCTCAGAAAGCTCACTTTGACGCCCGTGGAATCTTATATCTCCTGTGTAGATCACCTTTTTGTTGTCAGATGTTTCGATCAGGAAAGCTGTCGCTCCTGGAACGCTGTGGTCAATAGGAAACGTCCTGACGGAAGTGTCTCCAATGTTTACTGTCTCGTTATCCTCAAATGTGATGAACTGCCGTTCTTGCGCCTCTTCAGAACTAATTTTTGGAGCACCGGGAAAGTACGCCCTGCTTCCGAGCTGACCGAGTGTCTTTTTCCTCCATTTGAACGTGTCACTTTCAAGACCCGATGTACTGAGGTCGTATGCCGCCTCAATGAGGCATCTCGTTATTTTAGAGCAATAAACTGGGATCCCGGGGTTTAGAAATGAGATGTGTTGGAAATGATCTGCATGGGCATGGGTTACGAAGATCCCCTTCAGAAAGGGTTCACCATTTTCTTCCGTGTACTCTTGATAGCTCTTCAGCCTAGAGATCCAGTAGTCCGAACGGTCGAAGTGCCCAACGATATCCTCAATCCCCTCCATCTTTAAATAGTCCTGTCTGTAGATCCCATCGAGTTTGGGCAACAAGCCCATCTTGAGCAAGTCACGTACGCCACTATTTGTCCTTGGCTGAATAAATTCCTCATAGAACAAACTTTTCTGGGCAAAGCTCATCCCAAAATCAAAGAAAAGCCGAGTTTCCGCATCTTCAAGGAGTATCTTGTTCCCACCAATCTCACCCACTCCACCATAGAACCACAGACTTGTCAACATTCCTCCTCTCCTTTGTATGATTAAAACGAATTTGGTTATTTATCTTTATTTCCAACTAGATAAAAATATCTGAGATTCATATTCTTGTATTCACTCTCCAGATAACCGAATAAAATGTCAATAAAGCTTGCCAATCTTGGCGGAACGAGGACTCTCCTCCAAGAAACGCAAAAAATGTGAAGCCCAACTCCATCGCAGTTTTATTCGTTTGGATAATCGTCTCGATGGGTATTTTTTCATTAGCGGTAGGAGGATCTTGCTTCACCCCGCAATAGGTACAGCGATTATTACAGCGATTCGTAATTTTAAAATCAAGCCAACCAAAATCAAGTTTTTCCCGCAAGAACGCACCCTAGAAAGGATTAATCAATGCTTTTTAACTCACTGAGTTGTTTTCATTTAGCTATGGAACTCAACAACGCGTTTACTTTTGATTAATCAATACATTGTTTAACCTTTTGGCTCAATTTATCGAATTATTACGAAATAAATTAAGATATTTAAAAGGAACAAGTAATTGCAATTTTGAAAGTTCACAATAGATAAATTAAACTTTAAAAGCCTCTATAACACTTTATATTATCGATTTTCCCTTAAAAACCGAAAATAAAACATATTTCACACCCCTAAACCTTTTAATAGATGAAAAACTGAATAAAAGAGGAATGGATGGAGTCATGGGAGATGAAGGTAATAAAGGGAGAAGGAAGACTAAACCGTAGAATACTATGGATGTTCTGTTTGCTCATCATATTGGTGTATGTCAATAGAAATCCCCCTGTTACAGCATATGGTGATTCATGGCGAAGCCGGGCCCCTATGCCAACACCGCGGGCTTTCCTTGCAGCTGTTATGGTGGGAGAGCGGATCTACGCCATTGGTGGTTATGATTTTGATCAGCTTGCAACTGTGCAGGAATATGATCCGACGACAGATACATGGCGCAGCCGAGCCCCTATGCCAACCCCACGGAGCCGTCTTGCGGCAGCAACGGTTGGGGGGAAGATCTACGCCATCGGTGGTGGGACTGGAGGAGGGCTTTCAGTAGTAGAAGAATACGATCCAGCGACTGATTCATGGCGTAGCCGAGCCCCTATGCCAACCCCACGGCGTGATTTATCGGCAGTAGCGGTCAATGGACGAATATACGCTATTGGTGGATGGGGGGGAGCTGTTCTTTCAACGGTTGAAGAGTACGATCCGGCAACTGACACGTGGCGCAGCCGAGCCCCTATGCCAACCGCGCGATGGAAGCTAGCAACGGTGGCAGTTGGAGGGAAGATCTACGCCATCGGGGGCGATCCTCAACCGTGGAATGAAATTTGTGCAGATGTGGAGGAATATGATCCAAGCACTAATACTTGGTACCGCCGAATCCCCTTACCGACCCCCCGGTATAGCCTTGCTGCGGTGGCGGTGGGTGAGCGGATCTACGCTATTGGTGGCTATGATACTGTTGAAAAACAGCGTCTTTCAACAGTTGAAGAGTATGATCCAACTACCAATCGTTGGATAAGTCGTGCTGACATGCCGACCGCGCGTTCCCACCTTGCAGCTGCAGTAGTGAACTGGATGGTCTATGTCATCGGCGGCCATGATGGTACTAATTATCTTGGAACGGTGGAGGAGTATGAGCCCCCCTTTGTTGATACGGATGGAGACGGACTTGCGGATTGGGAAGAATTAGACACATATAACACCAGTCCTACCTCGGCAGACACCGATGGCGACGGGTTGGAGGATGGCGACGAAATAAATCGGTATGGAACCGATCCATTAGTAAGAGATGCCGAGGTGGATACCGATGGCGATGGACTATCAAATGTGGCTGAGGTTGATGCTTATGGAACCAACCCCACAGAGGTGGATACCGATGGTGATGGTCTATCAGATGGAGCGGAGGTGGGTAAGTACGGTACTAAGCCCACCTTAGCGGACACTGATGGAGATGGTCTATCAGATGGGGAAGAAGTAGGCACATATGGTACTAACCCAACCGAGGTGGACACTGATGGGGATGGACTTGTGGATGGGGATGAAGTGAATCGATATGGAACTGACCCGTCAATACCGGACATAGATGCAGACACTGATAGCGACGGATTAACGAATGTGGAGGAGGTAGACACGTATGGCACCCGACCTACATCGGTTGATTCCGATGGAGACGGGCTGGCCGACGGGGCGGAAGTGACCACCTATGGCACTCTACCCACCATTGCGGATACTGATAGCGACGGATTGGTTGATGGAGATGAAGTACTCTCTCACGGTACCAATCCAACCGCCGCGGACACCGATGGAGATGGACTGACCGATGGGGCGGAAGTAGGTAAATACAGCACCCGACCCAATATCGTGGACACCGATGGAGATGGACTGACCGATGGAGATGAAGTGGATAGGTATAGAACAGATCCCTTGGTACCGGATGCGGCTGCTGACACGGATAGTGATGGGCTGCTGAATGTCGAAGAAGTGGATATCTATGGCTTAAACCCCATGAACCCGGATACAGATGCAGATGAGTTAAGTGATGGCATTGAAGTCACCACAGCCCATACTGACCCGACTGATCCGGATACCGATGGAGATGGCCTGCCCGATGGTTGGGAAGTTACTCATCAGTTGGATCCCACGAATGCGCAGGATGCTGGCTTAGATCCTGATGCCGATGGCTTAAGCAACCGGGATGAGTATACACACAAGACTGATATGAAAAATGCGGATACCGATGGAGATGGCCTGCCCGATGGTTGGGAAGTTAAATACGCGTTTGACCCGAAAGACGCGGGGGATGCTGATGAGGACCCGGATAAGGATGCCTTAGGTAATCTACAGGAATATCAGAAAGGAACCATCCCCCAAGACTCAGATACAGATAAAGATGGTATTCTAGATGGTAGTGATCCAGACCCTTTAAATCCTGTAGCGGAGTCTGGGTCTCGCGTGTTTGCTGGTCTCACTCTCGGAGAATGGGCAGCGATAGGGAGTATCGTCGGCGGTGTTTCCGCGTTCCTCGGCATCATCATCAGATACATTATACTGCCAAGGAAAAAGAGATAATAGTCAAATGCGATTCATTGAGCTTTAAAAGAGATTAGTAACAATTATAACTGACTTTGTACAAGGGAATGACTTTTATGTCGTGGAAAAATTTATTGAGAGATAAGCAAGAAGCTTTTGTAAAACTACTTGCCAAAACGACATCTCTCACAGAGGATAAAGTCCAAATATGCCTTTTTGATCCTAAACTTGCGCAGAAGGCCATTTATTATTTACCGGACTTGATTTTCAAGGATTTCCAAACTATAGGCTTTCAAAAGATGATTTCAAGCCCTGAACCAATTATTACATTGGAGCTGCGAGCATTTTTATTCATTCAACTGTATTCTGATCTTTCTTGGAAAGGTACAGATCCTGAAATTGTATCATATCAACGAGAACAAGCGAGAAAGCTCCTTACTGGTCTTAGGTATTTGAAAAGAAAGGCAGCTCAATATCTCAACGAAATGTCAAATGATCAATCTCAAAAAAATAAAAACCTGTTAAAAATGTTTCTTGAAGGTATATCAAGTCTTTGGGGGAGTTTGGATCCAATAGAACAGCTTCTTAGTGCTTATCTTGCTGATTATGAGCAAATATTAGCAATGGTGATTCATTCCTTTGGAAAAGCCTATCTTGGAGGAGAGAAGTTCCCAGATACAATTCTTAAAGAACTCAAAATTCGAGATGAGGCGTTTTTTGCTCCTCTTTTCAAAGCGACTTCCCGAGAGCTGCGGAATACCATTGCACATCGTGATTACTATATCGATAAAACAAACGGAACCTTTCAATATCGGAGTTCGCTGAAGTCGAAGGCTTACAAGGAAATCCCACTAACAGATCTAGTCGAGATGATTCTCCACCAGCGAGAGAGCCTTGCACTTCTATCTAGTCAGGTTTTTCTCCATGAAAGAACTTCTAGTCCTGATTACGTTAGCCTTATTCGTGATCTCATGATACAATCCATGCTTTGTCCGCTTAATGCGAGTTTAAGCCCCCGTGCGAGAAATACTTTAGTTCTTAATACTTATTTTTGGTTTAACCGTTCAGAAATAGAGGATATCCCCATGGTACTCAATCACTTGATCCGAGAGTTTGTTCTCCTCATACCTCATGATATCTCTAAGAACGTTATCCCATATCTTCCATATTATCAACCTCCCACCGAGCTTCCTGAACTCCCCCCTCTGGAATCAGAAACTGAAGCAGAAATTGTAGCTTTGGGAAAGGAAATCTTTACTTTACTATCTATTCATACTTAAATTCGTTTCAAGCTTCAAAGTTGATAATCTGAAGGGCGCCACCTCTCAAAAGTGTTATGGCACACCCGCTTTAATTAAAATGATTTCTTTTATTAAGAGTCGGGACCCTGTACTCGAGAATACGGGCGTGTTCGCTAATTATCTTCCCCTCTCTAGGAGATGCCCAAATTTGAATCACCAAAAACCGATCCATGGAGGGCGGCCTGGTGACATCCCCTGGAAAATGGCCGACTACTCCCGCATAAAGCACCTCAAATTTATTATTGGTCACCCCCACCAGCTCAAAGCTGTCCACACACCGTTCCACCCGCTCCACTCCCCGGGCCCCATAGTTCCTCAAGACCAGCTGAGTCCGAACACAATGCTGGTTGCGGGTTCTGAGCTTCCGCGCCTTACAACTCCCTTCCCTCTTACACCCCATACCGTCGGGCAACGCGATCATCACCGCTTGTGTTTCGTATTCCCCCACCAACTCTTCTTCCCATACGCCCATAGCGGCATCAATCCTCTTTCTAATCTAATTTGGCAATGGCAAACAGAGTTTCGTTTTGGCCAGATCGAAGGATCAAAAACGTTCCAAACGGGAGGTTGACTCGGTTCCGGGTGGACTCGACCCCTAAAGCGAACCAGACAAGCGCCCTCAAGTAATCGGGTTCAGTATTTCCAGAACTCACGAGGACTTTGATCTCGTGAGCGTGAATTATTGGAATTCCAGCAGACTGAAAACGAGCAAAATCCCCAAGATATTGACAGACCCAAAAGTACGTCCCAAGCTCCCGAACTTCCTCGACCAGCGCCTCGCAACTTCCTCCGACAGGATCTAGGTGATCCAGCTCGACCCTCGGAGGCGACCTCTCCCCTTCCGGAAGCATGTTAAGAATTGTAATGGCCTTCGATCTTGCGTTTTCAGGAACAACCAAAGGTCTGTCGAGCACCATGACAAGAGCACCTTGAGGATTATCAGAGACGACACAGAGAAAAGCATGACAAAATGAAGGAACCCCTTGTTCTAGGAGCCTCTTTGATTGTTCTGTCACTATTTCAAATCCGAAACCCTGCATTGGTAGACGTGTAGCCAGTTGCTTACAATTCGCAAGGAAATTCTGGCATACTCCCGATCCATCATTGGTAAGAGAATAATGATCGACAACCCTGCTTGTCTGGGCGATATAGATCTTGAGGTCGTTAGAAGTGATTGTTCCAGATATCCTAATATCGCATCCGCCAGTTACATCCTTGATTGCGTCCAGACAGCCTTGTAAGTTTTCCAGTTCAGTAAAATTCCCCTGTTTGTTCTCTACTTGTGGATTTGAGCCAAGTTTAGTTCCATAGTTGGCACTATAAGCCCTAATTGATTCTCCTTTGAACATCCCCGTCACCCCCATCGATTTTGTTGACCTCTTATCTCATTCTTTTTTGCATGCGCACTAGTCATATAGTTCATTCTTGAGTTTAAGTGTCAATTTAAACATTTTTCAACCTGATTTCAGGTTTACAACGATATTTCGACTAGATCGTTGCTTAGGTTGAAATTTCGAAGTTAAGATGAGGGTCTTAATAGGTTCAAAATCGACAACTTTTCTGAATAAGAGGCAGCACCGGTGAAGAGATTTCCCACTGTAGAATTAAAACTGGCCCTGACCCTAGTCCACAGTCCCAGAACCCCGACTATCCTCTCAAGGCTCCTCAATAGTCCTATACAGACTGTTTCAAAAGCTTTGACCGATATGGAAAAAGATGGGCTTGTTACCCATACTGAGCATGTAGTAGATCGGCGAAAACACTCATATGGTTTGACCACGCTTGGGTATCGAGTCCTTGAATTGGTATATCTCCCTCACGCGCGCTATGGCCCGTTGGAAACCGTCCGGGAAGCCTTCCCTAACCTCAAAAGGATCGTGTGGGAAAGTATGAAACACCACGTGCCGTTAAAGAAATCGCCCCCCACTGCGCTGCGCACAGTCAAGCGGGGGTTGGGGAGTTCCCTCTGGCTCTCCGCAATTGAAACGAATATGAGGGATCTGGAAAGTATCGGGTTTTCAAAGACGATTGAAGTGAGTCAGCTCATCCAACAGGGCAAGATTGATCTAGTCATTGCTGAACCCAAATTTTTAGTACGAACCATCAAGGCTAAAGAACTGCGCCCAAGCAACATCACTATCATGGGAGAAATTGGGCCTGCGCCGTGTACCATCCTTCAAAAAGGCCATGGGGGGAGAAATGTGTTGTATCTTGAAGGCACGTACCATCAGAAAGATCTTGCCTTGGAACACAAAGCGAAAGGTTGGAACCTGCACCCGAGTGAATCGATACAGGAATTAATCCAGACATTCGCCTCCGAAGAGATTCCACATATCACCGCGATTGTCCGCTCCCCTTATGATGCGATCTTATGTTCCCTCCCTGAAGTAACCGTTGTCAAAACGGATTTAACCCCGCAGCTGTTGTGTGTCGTTAATCCAGAAAAGGAAGGCAGTCACGTAGGAAAAACCCGCAGGACACTGGGGTCTGCGTTAAGCACCATTGTGAATCCCGTCTGGCGCTACAAGGAAATCCTTCAGCACCTCCGCCTTAAGCAGACCCAACTGGATTTGAAACTTTAAATAAAGAACCCCCAAAAAATGTGAGGTTTATAAAATGCCTGCCACTCAAGTCAAAATCGGATTGGTAGAAAGGAGCCAGCATTGTGTTGAAGCGCTCTTGGACCTCTATAGGATCCCATATGAAATTTTGGAGGAGTGGTCGGCAGCCCAATTACAGGGATATGAGGCCATTATCATTCCCCCACGAGCTACGCTTTCTGAAATCGCACTTCACTCCTTACAACAGGTGAACCAGGAATTGGGGGTCGGTCTGGTTAAGATCGGAGACCCTCAATATTCGGAAGATGCCAAGGTACTCAAGACACTGTGGGACTTGTTTGGGATTGCCCCACGGTTGGGCATTCCAAAGTTGGAACGAAAGGGGGGTGAAATCCATTTTGTGCGGGACCACCCTATAGTTCTTAAGGAATTTGTCACTGAGCCCGTTTATTCGAATTTACCAGTTTCCTTAGTCTCCATGAGACGAGGTCAAATTTTAGGGTACATCCTCGATGAGATGCAAGATGAGTGGCCTGCAGTAGTTGTGGCCCAGCATGGCGCTGGCAAGTGCGTGTGGGTGAATCATGGAATCGGGGGAACCGAGTATCCTGGAGGAAAGATGGGCATACTGTTTCGTGAGCTCCTGCATGCCAGTATGTTATGGACGTCCAGAGCGGGAATACTCCCTCGCCTGAACTTTTGGCCAAAAGACTACCGCTGTGCGTATCTCCTTACTGTTGACCTAGAGGAAGACAAAGATTACCGCGCAGGACTCACTGAAAAGTCCCATGTCCGTACACATACAACACGCATTCTAGACCTTCTTGCTAAACACAAAATCAAAGGAACCTGGAATACTTGTGGCGAAATTGCTGAAAAGTACCCCGACTTACTAAAAATCGTCAAAAAGCATAGCCATGAGATAGCAGGTCATACGTACCGCCACGAATATCTGCCATTTCTTACGTATGCCGAAGAAAAAGCAGTTTTGGAACGGATGATTCGTACAATCTCAGAATCGATAGAAGAGCCTATTACTGGATTTCGAGCGCCTCGCATGTATTTGAGCGAGAATACGCCCGTAATTCTTACCGAATTGGGCTTCAAATGGGATAGTTCCGCCCGCTCCACCTATGACCTTCCCTACGTGCTCAAAGACTATGAAAAAATACTTGGCCTAGTGGAACTCCCCGAAATTGGGTCTATGGATTGGAAACTTTTCAGTTTTCTAGGGTATTCGAGCGAAGAAGGGGCAAATGTCTTGAGAGAGGAATTCACCAAGACATATGAAAAAGGGACAATGTTCCTACACATTCTTCATCCGTGGCAAATTGCTGTTCAGGATTATCTCATCGCGTTAGACACGTTTCTATCCCATGTCACGGGTTTTACAGGTGTCTGGGCGTGTCCGTGTAGGGAGCTTGTAGCTTGGTGGAAAAAAAGACAAAAAATTGAGCTTAATTGGAATTTTATTAATGCACAAGAATGCCAGATTTCGATTATCAATAACAGCGATCAGCGAATTGAGAATCTTGGAATTTTAATCGACAAATCCGACAATTTCCAAACTAATAAACTTCAAATCCGATCCGAAAAACCTATAGAATGGAAGCTTACTTCAAGAAAAGATTCTACCAGGATTTATATTATCCTATATGAATTGAAGAGTCATGAAATGATTGAAGTGACTGTTAATTTTGAAAAAGGATGAGTTAAGAAATTATGGTATCATCCATTCCTTGATTTTTTCCCGACATATGGGACAGGTTCCCTTAATCCGCAACCATTCCTGCAGGTGAGGCGCATGTGAATAGGTACCACAACAAGGCGTTTTAGTCAAGCTCTCTAGTATGGGTTGTCTACAGATCACACAGATCGGGAACTCATCTCTACACGTGGGGCATTGCGATTCTTGAGGTTCAAGCGCAGCACCACAAGTTGGACAATGTAGTTTTCTAGGCTTGAGGTCAGCTATTTTTTCGACTACAGTTAGCCGAACACTCTTGTCCAATTCATCCATTTTGATCTCAAGTTCCCCTAAAAGCCCTACTTGGAACAACAGAGCCTTCAAGTCTTCTTCGTGCTCTAGACGGAATACATTCATGAGGGTTTGCCACGCTACCCGATCATAGACGTTTGCCAGTTGCTTGAGGATGCGTAGGACTTCTTCGACATCGATTTTTTCTGCCGCCAAGCCACTTTCTAAAATGGTTGGCTGCGCTTCTTTCACCAACCCAGCGATCATGACCCGTTCTCTTACTTCAACTTGCTCCACGGGGGCTTCGACGACTGAAATTGTCACGTCTGGAATCATTTTTCGGTATTCTTGACCTTCCACATCTTCGAAATTAAGTCCAATCTTGTCGAATGCGTAGGTACCTGGCTTTTCAGCAAGAAAAACAATTGAAAAAATGTTTCTAGGGGATCTTGGTGGGATTGTGCCCAGATTGTGGCGACGTGCGCCCTGTACGATGTGCATACCTTCTGGTGGAGCGATGTTGATAATTACATTCTCAGCAATTCCTTCTCCTTCGTTACTGACTCGAAGAATCGTCTCAAACTCAGTTCCTACTTGAACCTCTTTGGGCGTTGAGAAGACGAGCCGCATCCCGGGGAGTTTCTTGGCCACGCGGAAAGTCCACCCTGCTAGCCCATAAGTGAATGTGTTTCCCATCTGATCCTCAAAATACACGGTTGTTACCGGGATCATGACCTCTCCAGACTTTACAACCTTCACCGTTAGCTCCTGTTTCACAGCTTCTCCCACTTTGAGCTCCGGGAGCTTTAGTTCTGGCTCGTTTATGGCTTCTAGCGCGGCGGGTAGGGGCAGGGGTAGGTGGATATTTCGGGCATCACCTAGCCCTTCATTCAAGAAATTAACCGCTAGAATAACTTCGCCGCCCAGTTCCACCTCGTCACGCACCTCAAGGGTGGATGCGACCACCTGCGGGCGTTTTGGCAACACACGCACGCTTTTCGGCTCTGAGCGGATGATATAATTCTCGGGTCTTACCTCAAACACTAGGGAGAACTCGCCGAATGTCAAGGCCCCCACGCCAAAAGTCCCAATCCATTCATCTCCCGCCCGTAGTCGCTCCGGTAGCTGAGCGGGGTCTCGGACTTTGAAACCTTCGGGCACCAAGAGTTGGTAGGTTTGGATTTCTGTGTCGAGTAAGGCTTTGAGGCTCACCCGAACCGGGAATTGCTCCCCGATCCCAACCTCTGCAGGCGTGGTGATGATTTCCGCTAGGATCCCTGGTTTCACCTCTATTGAGAAACTAAAGCGCTTGGTATGTTCTTGACGCGTGATTGGATGCTTCCAGGAAAAAAGTAGACCAATTCGGTGCAATCCAACCGCTTTAGGTAGGAATTGGAGAGTAAAGGCCTTATGCTTACGTCCTAGCCGTTTAATCGCATTTGGGGGACTTGCATGGATCGCTGGTGGTAGTTCAAGGTTTATGGTGAAGTTAAAAAGATCTAGTTCTCCAGTAGCAAAAACTTCACCTATTAAAAGGAGTTGTTTACCGCCTGTACACGTCAATATGCTACCTTTTTTAAGATGAGCAGTCTCGGGGCCTATAAGGTAAAACCCTAGATCAGCTGGCAACCCGCGTAAACGAGCCCGCCGCTTTCTCCGTGCCCGTATCTGAAATGCAACTCCTAATATTCCAAGACTTGGTAGAATGACGTAGAAGTTGTTAAACGTGGGGAACGGGTCTAAAGAATCCCCAAACAAATCGTGGTCGGAATCTCGATTCAGAGGATCTGTCCCATTCTGAATTTCATGGCCATCACCTAGGCTGTCTCCGTCAGTATCGAATGAAATGGGACTTGTGCCGTGGGTTGCTATCTCCTCCCCATCACTCAGTCCATCACTATCGGTATCCGCTGCCGTGGGACTCGTGCCATACTTGTCCACCTCCTCTACATTGGGCAACCCATCCCCATCAGTGTCAACAGCAGTGTCTTGAACTTGCGGGTTGGTATGATAGATATCGACTTCCTCAATGTTTGTCAGCCCGTCTCCATCGGTGTCCGCGTCAGTATCCGAATTTATAGGGTTAGTGTAATACTTACGAACTTCCTCAGCGTCTGTCAGCCCGTCTCCATCTGTATCAGCAGACATGGGATTGGTCCCGTGCGTGTTTACCTCCTCTCCATTGGTCAGCCCGTCTCCATCGGTGTCTGCGGTAGCGTCAGGCGGTACTGTTTTCACCAGCCAAGCGTCAGGGTTGCGACTAACCAGTAACCCTGTCACCACCACCAGCGCAAACCCGCCATCAGATGTTTGTATTACCGAAAAAGCCTCATCCCATTTATCACCTCCATATGTCTGATTCCACTGAGCTACCCCATAAGCATCGGTTTTCACCAGCCAGGCGTCAGTCCAGCCCGCTCCAAAAGAATAGGTCTCACCTACGAGAGCAAACCCACCATCCACCGTCTGGATGACTGAGTTGGCCGAATCACTCTTTGGACCACCATAGGTCTGTGTCCATTTTACTTCCCCGCTGTCATCGGTTTTCACCAGCCAAAAGTCATCAGAAGCAGAGTCGTAGGAAAACGTATCACCGACAAGTGCAAACCCGCCATCTGTTGTCTGGATGGCAGCGTTGGCGCCCCAAGTAGGTGGAAAACCAACATAGGTTCGATTCCATTGGGCTACACCGTTTGAATTAGTCTTCACTAGCCAGAAGTGATCACCAAACGCCCCGAAGGAGGACGTGCGCCCAGCCAGCGCAAACCCACCGTCTGGTGTCTGGATTACCGTGTGGCCAAAATCATCAAAAGTGCCACCATAGGTCTGTGTCCACTGGGTCACCCCGTTAACATCAGTCTTCACCAACCAGAAGTCAGCCTCGCCCGCTCCGGAGGATTGGGTGTATCCCAATAATGCAAATCCGCCATCAACTGTCTGGATGACCATATGGGCCACATCTACCTCTGAGCCACCATAAGTCTGCGTCCACTGCACTTTCCCGCGAGCATTTATTTTTACTAACCAGAAATCCCAATCACCCGCCCCATATGATATTGTGTTCCCTGCAAGCGCAAACCCGCCATCAGATGTTTGTATTACTGAGTATGCAGATTCCCCAGAAGCGCCACCGTAGGTCTGATTCCACTGAGCTGCCCCGTTAATATCAGTTTTCACAAGCCAGGCGTCAGACTTGCCCGCTCCAAAAGAAATGGTATTTCCTGCGAGGGCAAACCCACCATCTACCGTCTGGATGACTGAGTAGACAGCATCGCTCTTTGAACCTCCATAGATTTGCATCCACAAAATGTCACCCTCTGCAACAGATCGCATAGACACAGTCTGCTGTCGATCTTGGTGTCCCAATATTTGTTCAATCCTAGGTACCGCTTCAGTTCCTGTGGAAAAAGGAGAAGAATCTTTTTCCTCTCCATCAATGGAGTATATCTGCCCTTCCCTTGCCATCACTATAAAAGAAGACTGCATTGTTAGTATTTTGGTCTGGATGCACCATATATCATTGACTCCTGCAGCGGCGGGGACATGTCCTTTGGTCAATACAAGCATGATGAGAAAATAGATACCGAATAAAATTCTACGGTTTAGACCTTCTTCCCCCTTGATGAACTTCATTTACCAAACCTCCCACACATTCATCTTGATTACTTGTTTAAACTATTAAAAAGTTTGGGAGGAAATTAAAGGCCATTAAAGGTGATCGATTCGGTAATGTCGCATAAACCAACTATATCATTGGTTGTAACGGACTGTTTTGGATTGTCAGAAGAACCGTCTATATCCAAATTTTTCACCGCCCTTTGGGGTGGGAATAAGGAAATTTCCCCTTCCGGCACCACATATCGAACGCAAGGAGGTCAGTCAACTTGAAGACCTGTATTTCAACGCCTAATTTTGTGGTATTTGCCATCACCTTGTTGGATGGTTATATGGCAGTTTCCCGGTCATGCACCAAGTTAATAATTCATCGAGATTGGTCAACGTGAAGATTTTAAGGTGAACTTTCTCCTTGGCCGCGATTTCCTGCGCCTCACGCCGATTGGACTTGACCCCAACCCCCGATTGGCGGCGTGACGGTTTTTCTAGGCCAACTAGAAGAACAGGTTTGTTAGCGCTTCTGTGATCAGCAATCTTTAGGATTGTATTTCGCATAGCCTTGCGTCCCCCGGTGGTAAATTCTATGTACGTTATCCGCTTCCCGAAGGTTGCCCACAGGTCGCTGATCCCTAGTTTCTCATCTTCTAAATCGTGACGACCTCCGTCTTTCACGGAACAATACATGGCGAGAAAATTCTTCACTCCTTGTAAACAATAATCATGGATCACACTGGACATGTCAAGAAGGGTATCAATTGTGTTATAAGCTGGAGACACGAAGTGGGTTTCTGTCCTCACTTTGGAAGGATCTTGGCCGTGTTTTTGGATGGCAAGGTGAAATTTTTTGACCCCAAGTTGCTCAACGATCTTGTAAAAAACTCTTTGCGGTATTTCCTCACCCATATCGTTTAACTGTTGTATGAACTCCCCCCGTGACACAATCCCTCTGTTTTGCGCAAAAATCTCCTCAATAACCTCAATGGCGCGGTCAAACTCCGAAGTAATGGCATCGCTAGGATCTGTGATTTTGATTTCGTCCTCCACAAAGATGTTCTCTTCCCTTGACTTGGAGCTGGGAGGTTCCAAAGTTGGTTCTTTTAGGAGGGGGAGATATCGTTCCCGTTGCTCTGGTGTAAACCACCATCCCCACCGATGCAATTCCCCCAACATCGCAGGAAGGGCGGAAACCGGAAAATTGGCAGGGATTCTCCCCTCTTCATGGTAAGCGACCGCCGCTCCCAAGATTTGAACCGCATACGCCCAAATCCGCCCGCCATTTATCGCGCTCGCAACCCGGTAAGCCGCTCCCAAGGATAGGGTTTGCACCTCGATCTTCAGTAGATCCTCCGCGACGATCCGCCGAACGTCCTCTGTGGCCTCTCGCAAGCGGATTTCGATCGGGGGGGTGGCTGTCTCAAGCTTGGCTAAGAAGGCCTCCGTTTGTTCAATGAGCACCTCGCGTTGCTTCGGGGTGATTCGGACCCCGCGCAGGAACGAGGTGGCAAGGCAATAGCAAACGCTGGGATTTTTGGAGATCAACTCATCGAAACACGTTTGGAGGAAAAGACGGTATTCGGTGTTATAGGCGCGTTGGAGACGTAGGAGGAGGGGTTCATCTTGAAGTTTGTCAAACGCCTTTTGACGGTATCGGGCGCAAAACATCTCGCGGAGGCCCTTCTCCAGGGGACACAGCCCACAAAAGGCATCGTGGATCGCAAAAGCCGTTCGCGTGGTGTCGAGCAGTTGCGCCCCCAACGTGAGGAGGCGTTGAATCTCGGGAAGGTCAGCCAAGAGGCGGACGAGCTTCTCCGGTCCCATTTTAAGAAGGTCTTGACAAACCGCCGACGTCGTCTTGCTGGCACTGGCCATCTCGAAGAGACACCAGTGTGCGCAGAACGCCACCAGCTCCGGGTTGGAGACCGCATTGGCGCCTTTTTGCTGCTGGATAAAGGTGAGCAGTTCTTGATATAAGGTGCCGGGGTGTTGCGGGTAGAGCTTTAGTAAGGTTCGGAGTTCTCCTTTTTTCGTTCGCTGCCAAAACTTCTTTGCAAGGGCAAAGGCATCCTTGAAGATTCGAGAATTTTTCTCACATAAGTGGCAATAGGATTGAGCCCAACACCCAAGCTCACGTTTAGCCGCATTGGGTTGCCCTTCGTTCCGCACTGTATATGCCGCAATCGCGTCCATCACTTTAGCATACTCCCCTTTCGGAGGGGCGGGCAACGGCGCGTAATGGGCGCGGGTTTTCTTCAAGAGTGCCGGAGGGAATTGGAGCTGTAACGCCTCCACCGCCCTCTGTTCGACCTCGCTTAAGGCGTTTATAGTGTCCGCGGTTACCTTCACCACGCCCTTCCCGCGAGAGGTCAAGAGGAGCGTCCCCCATTGAAGCATCGCAACTTCCTTCTGGGCCACGCCCAGCTTCCGAGCGAAGGTATGCGCCTCGACCCCGCGGCTCATGCCAAAGACCAAGCTGGTGTGGGTGTTCGTTAGGATGGCTTGACTCACCTTGTGGGGTTGCGCAGACACGAAGATGAAGGACAACCCAAATCCGCCCAACGTCCCCAACATCACTTCCGACTGCGTACCGTCTATCGCCGTCGGCTTCTGGAACACTTCCGGGGTGAGCTGCTGCGCTTCCTCGATGAGGATAATATTACGTAGAGGGGAACGGCCCTTGTGACGTTCGATCACCGTCTGAAAGATGTAGAGGAGCAGGAACTCCACGAACAACTGGATCAGATCGCGGGAGACTTGCTGCTCTTGGAGGAATTTTAAATCTATGACAATGTTGTGCGTCAGCAGGTCGGCTGGGCTTACCGTCGTGCGTTCGACGTAGAAGACATTGCGAAGGGGGCTTTGATAGAGTTCGATCAGGCGATTGATGAGGGCCTCCACGGTGAGGTCGTAACCCGGTTGGCCGGCCAATAGGGCCTCCTCGTCCTCGGTGAGGGGTTCAAGTCTCCCAATTTTCGCCTTGACCTCGCGGCGGACCCCCCGCAGTTCAGTACGCATACTCTCTAGACTCCAAACCAGATCGAAGAGGGTGCCTCCCTTTTCCAATAGGCGCTGGATCGCTTGCCGCAGCATCGACCGCATCTTGGGGGTGAACTCCCCTTGGCGGCGAACAAAGTTGTTCAGGATCTTCATGATCCACCCCGTCGTCACAGACGGACTAACCCCTAACGTCTGCGCCCAGTCCAGAAAGTTGAAGCCCAGCGGGAAGTCCGCCGATCCGGGACGAAGCAAGACAAACCCATCCTGCAAGAGGGTACTGTACTCCCCGGCAAAGTCCATTACTAAGAGGCGGTTCGTCCACGAGCGCGCGAGCTGCTTGGCCAGTTGGCGCAAGGTGCTGGTCTTGCCGATCCCGGTCGCGCCCCATACCGCGAGGTGCGCCCGCAGCATCCGATCTGTCAGATGGATTGGTTGGCTGTCGCCGTCATAACCGAGCAAATACCCCTCCTCGACAAAAGGCTCGGTGCGCTGAATCCGGCCCTGAAATCGTGACACAGTGGGTGCCTTCAAGAACTCCCGCCCAAACACGTCCCCCGTGGGCACATTCAAGAGGCGCTTAAGAGTGAGTGCCGACATTCCAACTTTCTTACCAAATGCCCATTTGTTGAAACGGACGATGGCCTTACGGGCACTAACCTGCCGAAACGAGAATTCCTTGTTCACCACTGCCAGCAAATGGATTGCTCTCTTTGGGGCTAAAATCCGCACTGTCACCTGAAAATACCCATAGACCTTGCCTCGCTGGTTTTCGGCAATTTGAACTTCCTGTTTGGTGATCTTATGAGTATCTTCCGTCCAGCGATCCCCAGCCTTCCGCTTTTGCTTACGCATACGGGTGGTGCCGGACTGTGCGGGTTGGAACAGAATCTGCACACTTAAGGGATAGATGGAGGGCTGGCTCTTCTGGGCAATGACACGCACCAGTTCCAAGAGGTGGTGCGTTTTTTGGAGGGTATCGGTGACTTGGACTGGGTATTGTCGGATTGTAACTTGCGTTTCATAAAGACTGAGAGACGGCTTCAGCTCGAAGGCCACCGTGGCTTGGGAGGCCAGCCACCACCAAGGCGGTGTCTTGACTAGCTTAAAGCTGCCCATTGGCAAATGATAGTCCGAAGCAATATCTCCCAAGAGGGCCTGTGCACACGGTTCTATGTCCGGTCCCCCAATGAGACTGCGTTTTATCACGCCCCAATGGGTTTGCACTCCTTTCTTCGAAAGATCGAGCTGAAAAACGTATCGCGCTTTGAATTTCTTGGTTTTTCCTAACCCTTGCAGAAACTTCTCGTCCCTCCGCGTCTCGGGGTATTCGGTCTGTTCAAAGAATACTGCTAGACTTGGCAATAGAGTCCCTTACATTTGTTAACAGTCAAAAATAAAAAGTCAGATCATATGTCATGAACTAATTTGAAAATTATAAAGACAAAGACCATTCGTGTATCTCAATTCTTATTCTGTCATTATTCATATCTCACCTTTTTACTTGCAAGAATTTCAGCATGCTCTTACCAGCGTTCCTTCGTCACAAAACTGTTACTACTCATATATAGAAATGTATTATTTAATATTATATAGATCTAGAAATAGTCTATCTAATTCATTGTGTCTTTTATTTAGGATATCCTCTATTTCGGAGATTTCTTCACGAAGTTGGACTACATCATCAATGATGAGGTCATAATCTTCATCAGGGGGAAGTGGAATATATATATCTTTAAGATCGTCTAATTTAATTTGCGTAGATGAAGAACCAGAAACCAATCTAAGCATATTTTCCTTTATTAAATCTAAATTCAGAATATAATAAAGATAAAGTGCAGGAATTCTAGGTTGAACTGCTATAAATCTACTAGTGCATACAGCACCATCAAATTCAGGTGGTACTAATACTACACTCCGCTTAGCTTTGATTGAATTCCTATGATTCGGAATAAGAATATTATTTTCATGTATGATGTACTTTGCACGACTGGGTAAATCTTTTACTTTATATTCTTTGTAAGTTAAAATCTCTCCCGTTTCTTTGTCAGTATCTCCGACCTCAATATATTGAACTATAGATTCATTTTCTTTAGAACGGCGAATGAATTCTGTAACGGGGTTAACTAAATCTGTAAATGGTACAGCCTGTCCAGATTCCTTAACAGCCCTGATACGATCAGCACTTTCTCCTGGTTGATAATATAACGGGTCTATCCGTCGCTTTTCCTTGAGAAAAGATGCTTTGAATAGATTCTTTTTCGATGGCTTTTTAAATCGCTTAAGGATATCTGGAAGGTCGTTTTGATCTGTTTTTCGACCATTAGAGTCATAACCGACATTATCTGCCCAATCTATGAATACATCATAGTCTTTCCGAGGATTATCAGTCCTACGAATAAATAAAAGTACACCTTGTACGTCACAGCCCGTGTGGAAGAAAACCCAATGAGGTAAACCGATAATTGCAACTATTTCACATTTTTCCCATATTAAACCCCGCAGTTTTTGGAATGCAGAAGCCTGACTGTTAAATATCCCCTGAGGTAAAACAAGTCCTGCCATTCCTCCCTCACTAAGCAATTTAATAATCAATTCAACAAATGGAAGAGATTTATTAACAGTAATTATTTTTCCAGCTTCGTTCTTAGCAACTTCAAACTTGGATAATTGTCCAGGGTCTGTTTCGCGGCCAGCAAATGGTGGATTAGAGAGAATCCTTTGTACCTCTCCAAAAGATATGGGAAGATGCTTAATACAACCTACATTGAGCCCATTCTCATGAATTATACCGCTATGTCCATCTCCATGCATTATCATGTTCATTTTCGATACTCGTACCATTCGTTCGTTAATGTCAATTCCAAAAAGATTACTTTCAGCAAATTGTCTTATCTGTGCATAAATATCAGCATCAGTCAGATTGGGTAAGGTCTGCCGCAATTTTTCTAAGACATATTTTATTACCATAATGAGAAACCCGCCACTACCACATGCGGGGTCTAAAACAATATCATCAATATTTGGGTCTATCATCTCAACCATAAATTCAACTAATTCTCGTGGAGTAAAGTAGGCTCCTAGTTCACCTCGAAAAGTTCCACCTACCATACGCTCAAAAACTGTACCTTTTACATCGACTCCTTCGAGTGTAGCGCTTGTATTTACTAGGCTGTAACCTTGAAATTGTTTTACGATAAAAGTGATAGTTGCATCATCAAGATCAAGTGTAGGTGGATGTGAGATTGAAAATCGGGTAGTGAACACATCACTGTACCTTCGACTCTGTATGCTTCTCTGGAATAGTGCTCTTACGTTATCCGCTATTTGTTGCTCTGTTTCCCCTTCTAGCGCAACAAATTCGTAATATCGAGGTGTTTCTCGTTCATCATAAAGTTTGACGAATAGAACTTTCATTAATTCATCAAATGCCTTTGCAGGGTCATGACCCAAGCGAAAAAAGATACGGTCATGACAGGCTTTTATGACATCACGCAGATGATTTTCATCTCGAAATGGTGGTAAAATCGTTGTTTTGGGTAGACGGTCTACAACAGGTTTATCACCTACCCAACGAGGTATATTCCCGACCTCAATTGATTGATCGATATACTTAGCAGTTCTGAAGTATTTTGTTACGATCCCGTTTGTCCAGACATGATAATCAGCGCCAAGATTTCTCGCATAAGATTCTGCTTGTTTTACACCAGATTTTTCGTTGGGTCGCTTAGTTTCCACTACAATGAGCGGCTCTTTACGAGCTTTGTCACGGTAGACAACTATATCCGCAAAAACACTGGAATGTTCAGCAGCCCTTCCTGCACCTGCAGGGACTTCAATGTCTATCTTACTAGACTCATAGGCATATTCTTGAATAAGCCGTAATACCCATTGAGCACGTACTCGCCCTTCTGGTGTTGAATACTCATTAGACAATCTATCGAATAACTTTTTTCGGAGGGGGATTTCACTTGGCCAAAAATCAGAAAAATCTTGATTATTATTTTTTTCACTCATTATTCAACACCATTCATCAATCTATGTGGATTTTTTATAAACGGTTTCCTTATTTATTCTTGGATTTAACAAATCAATATCATTGGGAACTCAATCCAATGAATAACTGCTCTTCTACCAGCTTCTCGGGTTATTCGGTCTGTTCAAAGAAGACGGTTTTCGTTTTCAAAATTTCCTAGAATATAGTCAGATGAGATAAATAAAAAGTCTGGGCTTGCTCATTGTCATATTGTATTAAGTTTCAAAGAAATCTCTATAATGATAATTTACAATTAATAGAATAGAGGTCTTTGAACTATTGTCGAGTCTGGATAATTAGGGAACAACGCATCAAGCTTACAAAGGAATTAAAAAATTCATCAAATGAGGCCTTCTAAATCATCCCACAATTCACGCATCTTAGAAACCCAACGAAGTTTTTTCCTCAGTTGGCGTTTTGTGTTGCGTTCGGTCGAATTTAGACGAACACCCGCCTGTATTTTTCCGATGACTTGAGCTTGCCCTTTCGGTAGGAAGCGGCGGTAGATCTCACTAATTGCCATCCAGAGCTCTGGAAATACTTTTGATGTGATTGCTTCATGGGATGCTTGAGGCGTACCCCATAAAAATGTCGCTACTGTTGTCGCTTGGAACGTCTCGCCAATAGGTCGAGGTGAACGTTCTACCCGCTTGGGCACATAGATCTCTGAACCACACTTACATCGACTTAAGTCGACTACATACAGAGGAACTCCAGGAAATATGGGATCCTTTGATGTCGAATGCCAAACTCGATCAACAAAATCGTATCGATGGTCCTCTTCTTTACAGGACTCGAAAAAATGTTCTGAGAATAGTTGAGGTGACTGCAACATTTCTAAACAAATTTCTGCAAGACGAGCTATTTCTTCAAATATGATTAGATCAACCGGTGATTTGATGTATTTTTGAAACGAGTCAAGTCCATAGAAGGCTCCCTGCTGCTCTAACTCCTTCCCAATCATGTCGCCATCTTCATCCACAAGTTGATATATGAGTTCCCAAAAGAGATCATGCGCTCTGATCAATTCGGTGTCGTATTTGCAGAAACAAAATTCGGCAGGGCAAACGCCACTCCGTGAGGTTCCCAATTCGTGGAGTTTATCTTGAAGAAATTCCAACAGATCTCCTAAAGTTAATAGGCGTTCTGGCTCCCCCGTAATTCGTTCTTCTTTTTTAATAGTAGAATCTGAATAAAGAAAAACTCCTCCACTTCCAGCATATCGAATTCTTGCTTTAAACCGATTCCCAGGATTCACAATTTCTGTAACCAGATCAGCAATTTCGGCCAGGTCAGCCTCTGAAAGTTTGGGGGAGGTCAAGTAACTCACCATCAGAAACCTTTTTCTAATGCTTTCTATAAGAAAAAATATGGAAATGGAAGCGGAGAGGGTTCAGAATTGGTTCTTGACCTCTCCGTTCCGTTCCATAACGTTCAAAAAACACTATTCTTCGTCTTCTTCTTCTTCATTCTTCGCAGCCGCATGCATAGCCTGGCTCTTGAAGCCTTTGTCGCCACCTTTGCGGTCGACAGCAGACTGGATGCGTTGAGCGTCTTCCTTCGTCATTTTTGTTTTGTTCCCCAATTTTTTCACTTCTATCAAATTTACAATATATAGTCATATGTGTCTATAAAAATATATGCATTATCGTCAAAGAATTCATGGACATTATTGTCTATAGATTATGCAAAAATGAGTTTTTAATCATTTCTCCCGAAATATTCTCGTCTTTTCAACTCTTTAAATATTCAGTTAGTTCGAAGAACATTGTTAACTTCTAATATAGATCCTTAACTCTACCAGAGTTGTTAATCAAAAAGATAAAATTCTAGATGGGCGTGAAAAGAGTATCTAGCGCTTCGACAACCTGTCGCCCTGTATCCGTCAGAAGGTATACGTAGGGATCTGATCTCCCCCAACTCTCATATCGATCTACAAGGCCCAATTCAAGCAGGCCTGGGCTCCATTTCCCGCATTGCCCTATCCTTGTTAATTGATGCTGTATGGTGTCGTGTTTCCGGCCCAATTTCTGCCCTATCGTCTTCGTCGTCAAAGGCTCTCCGGCGAGTGTCTTGAGAATGTCTAACTTTGATTGATAAGTACGACCGGATACTAAATGTCCGAGCGAGGGCAAGCGCAGGATTTTCCGCCCCCGTTCCGTGATTTCATACAGCTTAGCCCCTCGGTCCTTTCCTCCGACTCGGACAAACCCTAAGTAGGTTAGGCCCTTCAAATGCCCTCGCACCACGCTATAAGTGACATTTACTCGTTTGGCAAGGTCTTTACGGGTCAGAAACCCTGACGAAACCAAAGCTTCGAGAATCATTTTACGAGTTGCACCCTCGTTTCGTTTCCTCCACCCCCGCGCGCGGCAGGTCAGAATTCGTTCCAGTTCTTGCTTTTTCTTCGGGTGGGTGAATCCGATCAGCGCCTCATACCGTGTAAACGCCCCAGTTCGGAAGTGGAGGAAGTAGTCGGTACCAGACTTCCGCTGCTTTTCTTTTAACGCGCCAAACTCGTCCAGTTCAGGGAATTTCGCCTGCACTAACCCATAAATGTCCTGCATCAGCTCCTGATTCGCTGAATACAGGGCAATCCAATCATCGTGCACGGTCCCCTCATCGTCGCCGAATGCCCGTAAGAACGCCGCCGCGTACTCCCGCGGCAACTCAAACAAGCGTCGCGGGACTCGCGCGGTAAAAGTCCGAAAGTCAATTTGGTAGAGATGACGTAAGAGCTGAACAACGGTCAAGCCAAACCAAACTAGACTAATACTTCTTGCGCCTTCGGGTCTATTAACCCTCACCCGGTTTGGAACATCGCCAAAGACCCCACGGAGCAGGCTTATAAACTTGTCAACAAGCGATGGGCTGGTATTCGCGTAATACGCCTCGTTGCCGCTGTAGCCCCCATCGCCCATTAAGTGCCCCATGAGGGCAAACAGGTCCGGCGTCTCGACAAGCGGGAGCTTCGGGTTCCGGATCGGTCGTTTGACGGCCCACCCCCCTTTATAGGCCACAATAGACGGTTCCACCTGTTCGATGGCGTACTCATCGCCGGCTAGGTCGCATAATTTGAGCAGGGTTGGAAGCGGGATGAAGCTCCTCTCAGCGCGCGAGTTGTACACCGTGAATTTACTTACGTTTAGGATGGAAACCAATTGTTTGAGATCCCCCACAGACTCTGCGGCACAATCAACCAGTTCCCTTACCATCCCTGCGTCCAATCGAACCCAAAACTCTTTGGGGAACTCCCAAATATGGATCGCTCTTGGAGGATCAGAATTATCATAAAAAGAAGAGGAAGGAGAAGGGGTCATTTGAGCCAGTCCTCCGGATACTCGAACCCACAGATGGGGCACTCGTACCGCTCGCTGTAGAACGCATCCGGTTCTACGGGGGTCATGTCAGCCCCACAGATGACATATATCATCGGGGCCCTACCTCCACGTTTCCGGATCGAAGATGTCTGGAACCCCCGCGACAATGCGCTCAAGTTCTGCTTCAGTCTGCTTAGGCTCGTCTGCTTCGGGTTCGTCGGGTTTCAGAGGATGAGAGTAGAGGTAACTGGCCAAAATGTGCGAACAGGGCTTCCGGCGATATGTCCAATAGGGACAGGTACACTCCTTCGTTCCATCTTGCCATAGATGGACGTGGTAGGTCTTCGTATCCCCCTCCACGAGAAACACAGAATATTCACGGGTTTTGTGCAATTCAAAGACCCGCTGCTCAGTCACCAAGCGGTGGGCTTTGGTTTGGGTATATTCCGAATTAGACAAGGTTTGTCACCGGATATTCCTTAGACACTCTATTTTATAAATCTTTCGATAAGGAATCTATTGAATAAAATCAATAAGATTATCTATTAGTTATAAAAGAAAAATTTAAAATAAGCAATTCTCTATCATAAGATGGGAAAAGAAAATGGTGCGCCCACTAGAACGAATTGAAAAGATTTTTGCCCTCCTCGCCGAGAAACCGCGATCTCTCACCGAAATCGTCAAATTAACGGGGATGCATTACCGGACGGTGCAAGAATATGTCGATATGATCCTTGATATTCAACAGCGCCCACGCATGGAAAAGATCGACACCGGGAAAACTACGATCGTCCGAATACAGGAGGAGTAGCATAAAACAGGAGTTGACGGGTCCTCAGAAGACAATAGTAAGTTGGTGACAAACCTTGCCATTCCTGAGGGCCTTTCGTCTCAGGATGTGAAGAAGACTGGTGACCCTAAAAGTGTTGTGGCGGGAGGCTCAACTGAGCCCACTAAGGAACTCTTCACAGCCTCCTCACCAGAAGTCGCCCCTCGCCCCTCTCTTTTGTTCGATATTTGTGGATTATATGGAATGAGCGAGCAAAGCGAGCACCGGGCGACGTAAGCGCAGCGCTACGAGCACGGGCCAGCAAGGGAGGAGCTTGGCCGGCCAAGCTCCGAGCGCGCGCGCGTTCTAGGCGGAGCGGAGGTAGGCCCGGAGCGGAGCCGTAGAAGGACATGAACGTTAAGGAGGAGGGAGCGATTATATCAAGATTTAAGGGGGAGGAAAGGATTGTGAGTATTAAATGGGGGTCCGCATTGGTGGTATAGAAGAAAGAAAGTCCAGTGATATGTTACTAGTGGTAATGCAAAGCTAACTTTGGTATTAATAATGTAAGCCAGCTTTCCCATACAAAGTCAAGATCCCGGTTATCTATAAATTATTCAGATCACTAAGATTAGGGAGGAGAATTAACGCAATCTTATAAATAGAAAAGTTACCCTATTCCTAAAGTCGCAAATCTTAAAGACGTGATATTATAACTTTAATCTTGATAGAATGTTAAAAATAATCATAGAGGACGAGAAAATGGTTGAACTTTATAAAATGAAACCAGATGGGAAACCTGAAAAAATTCAACCTCATAGATTTGCGGATGAACCAAAAGATCTTGAAGATTTCATAAAGAAAAACGAAGAAATTTTGGGAGATAACGTTGCACTTCTCAGCCGTCAGATAACGATCCCTGGTGGCAGAAGAATAGACTTATGGGGTTTGGATGCACTTGAACTGCGACCCGTAATAATTGAGCTGAAAAATACAACCACTGGGGATGAAATAATTTCTCAAATATTACCGTACTATAAATTTGTCAAGTCCCATCCTGATACCCTAAAGTATAATGCAATAAAAGACAAGGAATATATGAAAAAATTGAAAGAATTGGGTGTTGACGCAACTAAACTTGAAAATGAGTTAGAAAAAGACCCTAAAGTAATATTAATCGCCCCTTCTTTTAGTAAGGATCTGTTAGATGTGGTAGACTATATTACTTTCGAAGTTCAACTCTTAGAACTTTCCCGTCATAAAACCAAAGAAGGAGATTCTTTTGTTGTAATAAACAAACTTCAACCCACTCCCCCAACTCCGGTAACTGTAAGAGCGCAAGAGCAATGGAACTGGGAAAAATACCAACAAGAGGGAATTTCCAAGAACAAAATCGAAATCGCTGAAGGGTTAAAGAAGCGTATCGATACCATCTTAAGAGATGAAAATATCAATCTTCAGCCAATTTTCAGGAAGCTATACATACCCTACCAAAGTGGTAGAAACAACGTTTTTTGGATTGATGTGGGATACACTTCATGGAAAAAAGGAGATGTACTGTTAACTCTGAAATTAGATAAAAAACCCGATCTCAAGGCAGAAAATATAGCGATTAAACACACTAAAATTAAATGGTTAGAAAAATACAAACAATACAGCATCTTCTTTGATGAAGATGTTGATTTATCTCCATTAACTCCAATTATTAAGAGATCCTACGAGTACGTTATTGGAGAGTAGTACATTCCAGCATACCTTCTCAATAATTATAGATAATACATGTTTTGATATTGGGTAAGATAATCATATGGAGCGCAATCAATTCACTGCACACCCTAGGTTAATAAATCGCTGGTTAATTTAGATCCAAACGAAAAACGTCTGAGAAAACGTTTTATTTAGCTGGACCTACATCAGGTTAATCATAATGAAAGGACAAATGAAAAGTGTAGGTGAAAACATCTTGTGTGGCGCGATGGGTTTCATTCAATGGATAGAAAAACGGTTCAATAACCTGCAAGAATTCAGACCGTTGACTCCTGGTGAAGTAACGCATGCAGAGAATTTCAATCTCTGTTATAAACGAACTGGGTCACTAATAAAAGGAAATCAATGGTACTTGTTCAAAGCGCTACCAACTGAACTCACTACCGAAGAAGCCTATCGACTAGCAGAAGAAAGAAACCTAGTGGTGAAAGGCAAACGCAAATTATTCAAATGGTTAATGGATTTTATGGTATTTATTTACATCTCAGAGAAATCCATTCCTCGTGAGGTTCTTGATTGCCTCGGAAAGTTCTATTCGGTGAAGAAAGAGATTTCTGGTAATGTTCAAGAAATTAACTTCCTGTTTGAAATTTCTACAGGACAATATACCCAACCAAAGAGAACAGGATTCGTTGGGTGGATCCCCTTAAAGAGACTGATAGAAGATGCCCAACAACATATCTTTGAACCTTACCGGCAATGGGTACTCTCTAGTCTAGGGACGGGGGAACAGATAGCAGCTTTTTGTCAAAAATGTGGACAAAGGAATCCTGAGAAACAAAAATTTTGTGGGAGTTGCGGAGCAAGCTTAGTATTACCCTAGAGAATTAAGCGCTCGAAGGTTTATTGTGAAATATGAGGTAAATTCTATTTTTCGGGACTTAGAGGGCTTGAATAAGCATAAGAATAGAAAAAACTCCTTTTCCAATTACGAAATTATTTGAATTAAGGTTTCTTAAAGTTATCAAAGAGAAGGGAAATCATACATGTTCAATGTAAGCTGCATAATTGACAAATATGTAAGTGGTGACAAATGGTGGACGATCACCATAATAGATGAGAGTGAATGGATGCCCACCACACCCACAAGATCCACAGAGTGCGACCACGAGCCGTGGGCAAGTGAGGGGTTCCTCTTCTACGGGGATTGCGGCTGGGTCATCCCAAAACCCCGGCGGAAATCAGTGGTCACTCTCGCATGTTAAAAGCAGCTATTTTAGCAATGATGCATACAAGACAAAAATACGATCCCCTGTCAAGCTGCTCCACACAGGATACGAGATAAAATTTCTATTAATCCCTTGATAGACTCGGACCGCAGTGTACACAGAATTTGGTATTCGGAGGTATTTGTTTTCCACAAGCTGAGCAATATCTTTGGTAAGGCACCTTCTTTCCTACGACAGGCTTGAATTTAACTTGTTTTTGAGAGAAAGCACCGTATAAAAGTCCCACAACGAAGAATATCACTGTTAAAACTGGAGGCCAAAATTCATCTGGAAAAAGGCGAAATGAATCAAAGATCCAATCTGAAATCACAGTATACCATGTTACACTGGCCACAATAACTCCCAAGATGAAACCAATAATAGCTCCTATGCCACCAACCAATACGCCCTTACTTATTCGTCCAATAATTCCCATTTTTTTTCATCTCTTCATCTATTTAAGCCAACAAAGTTTGCTAAAGCGATTCATGCGAAAATTGTAAATATGTTTTTTTTAATATTTTAGTTCTACATCACATTGAGTTAGCTGTCAATTTGAATAAAATTTGCTCCTATATTATTTCGATCTGGAATTCTGGTATAGATGATCAGTCAGCATTTGGGTCGGAACTATAGAATGCATTGGGGTCAATTAAATTCAAAGACTCTGGGTCAAAACATGATATAGAATAAGAAAATTCTTGATAAACGGCCAATTCTCTTCCGCCAAAATGAACGAGCGTAATGCTCTTAATAACTATCCAGAAAGAGCCCATAACCATCATTGGCGGTCAAGGTTATTGGAAAAGATTAATTCACGTAATTGCGGGACTTAGAAGTCAGTTTTGGAAAAAAGAACGGGAAAATCTTGTTCTGATACTACGAGATCATAGGAAATATGGTATCTCAAGTTTTCTAAAGGGAAGAGGGAACCGCCCAGCGGGAAAGTATGAGCACGAGGAAAAACCACGGTTTCCAAAGGGTGGGGCAACAATAACGGCGGTAAAACATGAATCAAAGGGAGGTTCATCAAAGGGTTTTGCCCAGAATAAGAACCGCAGCGGGCGACCAAAACGGTTCGCTCAAAGTTTCCATACGCATTTAATGAAATGATTGAAAGGTGCGTTAACTAATGAATTGCATGGCATGGAGGAAAGGATGATGCGCGAGACAGACAAGGAAACCCTGAGCCAAATGGAACGAAAACCGCTGCTCTGGTGTCACAACCATTCCTTCAGGAAAATCCTTGGAAACCGGTGGAAACCTTGGATATAAACCAAGAAACAGTGGGAACGAAGGCAACAAGGAAGGAATGCAATTTCTTTGGAATTTCCGAACGATCCCCACATATCACTTAACTGAGCTGTGTAGGCTTCGAAAACCCGACGGGCTAACCCCCATGAGGTTTAATTCGAGGTGAAACGACCATCAAGGTATATAGAGACTGACTTAAACGCGTTTCGATGGATAGGATCGGAAACGACACCATACACTCTTTTTTAGTTGAATCCCCGAAGCCCACGTTTTCCCCCGCCACCAGCGGACACGGAGCCTGGACACCTGCGTGAACCGCCGGGGCAAAAATGCAGGAGGCCTAAGGAGGTTATCCGGACATTTAGCAAGAGCGAATAGGAATCTATCTTGATCAAACATTACATGTTTTTTGAGCAAAAACTCATTAGAATTAGGAGGGGCATCTGGGTACTTGACAGAGGGACGTACCAGTCATTAAGAAATAATAGTCTAGAAACGAATTGTCCAATTAAAAGACCACATATGCCATAAATCCTACATTTAATACCACATGTCCAAAGGCTAAGCCTATTATATTGTGGGTTTTCAATGCTGCTACATCCCCAGTGGTTCCTAAGACAAGTGTCAGTAGCACAGCTCCCGGCAGCGAGAGTGCCGGCGCCAAT
>JAFNKG010000089.1 GCA_017883965.1 Candidatus Methanophagales archaeon
AGAACGTTTGGGTAAAAATACGAAGATTTCACGTGCTACTAAACATAGATTACATTCCCTATTTTTGGGATGAAGCCGGATTTTATTCACGAATACGAATATTTCCATATCTCACATTTCTCTGTTCCTATTCTAATCTCAATATCTTTCCCTTTCCCTTTCCCTTGCGCTGTTATCGCAGTTGAAGCCCGAGCTGAACCCAAAGCCAGTGCCTTTGCATAAACACCGATAGTAGCCTCTGAAACCTTATCCCAGTTTAAAGCGAGAGCCTTCTGGAAACCCTTTTCTACCATTTCCTCCACTCTTTTTTTACCTTCTCCCGTATCTGATAAAATTTTTAGAATGCCTTCTGCAAGGCTTTCAGAGTTGTTCGGCGACACTTTTACGCCTTCCCCATCGCTTATCAGTTCCGAAAGCCCCCCAACATCTGATACCACCACTGGAGTCTTAGCCGCCATTGCCTCTAATGCAACAATTCCAAATGGCTCATACAGGGAAGGCACAACCGCCACATCCGCTGCTTTTAATAAACTCCTAACCACGTAATCATCTAAAAATCCAGTAAAAACAACGTGTTTTGACACACCGAGCTGAACAGCATTCTTTTCCAGTTCTTTTCTCATCGGTCCTTCTCCTACAATCACAAGCCGCACGTCCCGTTTCACTCTTGAATAAGAGGACAAAATTATTGGCAACGCCTCCATCAAAACGTTCACACCTTTCTGATAAACGAGCCTACCGAGAAATAATATCAGCTTTGTGCTTTTCGAATCGCAGAATTTTTCTTTTATCGTAGCACTATCAACAAAGAAATCGAATTTCGACACATCTACACCGTTCGGGATAACGGAAATTTTCTCCGTAACACCAAACAAGCCCTGTATCTCCCTCTTCATGCTCTCGCTGCACACAATCACATGGTCCGACAATCTCACAAGCCGCATTTCTGCCTCGTGTATTCTCCTCTGATATTCTTCCTTTATTCCTTCTGCCCTTCCAAATTCAGTACTGTGTATCGTCGCGACAAGTGGCTTTTTGTATTTGAATGCAATGTCTATCGCAGCGTTACCGACCATCCAGTCATGCGCATGTATCACATCTATTTTATTATTAGTGTCGTTGGATTCGATAATAGAAGCTCCGATTTTCTTCATCTCTTCGTTCATGCGGGTTATAAAATCTGGTTTAGAGGCATCAAAAACAATCCGGTGTAGTCGCACTCCCTCGTCTTCATCGTAAGAAAAAGTCCCTAAACCTAAAGTAACCACGTGCACTTCCTGCCCTTTCCCTGTCAACGCTTTTGACAGCTCGTAAACGTGCTCTGCAATTCCTCCTATCTTATTAGGAGGATATTCCCATGAAAGCGTTAATATCCGAATTCGCACTCGCTACTTCTCCTAATTCCTTTACTTCAGTCTAACGAAAACACCTCTGCTCTTCTTTACGAACTCCAGCTTATCCTCCCTTGCGAGCCATCCAAGACCCATGTAAGCGATGCTCGGCGATGCATTTATCTCTGAGACCACCCCGGATATGCTTAACTCACCTCTTTCTTTCAACAAATGCCATATCTCCCCTGCAACTGTTCCTATATCTTCAATCGTGCTAATAACCCATCACCTTCCTCTTTTTCCCCAACCCCTGCCCAATATTTATTGCAGATAATATATAAGTTCATTTAGAAATAATCGCACATAGCCTCTCCCGTAACACATCCGCATCGTATTTCTGCTTTCCCATGCGTAAACTCAAATTCCCTACTTCTTCCGCAATCTTCTCCTCCCTCACACTTTCCCTTATCCATCGCTCAAAATCTCCTCTTTCTATATATCCTTTTATAGCATCTTCTCCTCCCTCTCCTCCCTCCCCCCCCATTTTCTTTATATATTCGCATAACCCCTTCAAACTCCACACTTTTTCGCCATTCCGAAAAACGAAAGGATACTCTGCCCTTTTTGTCCTTCTCCTTAACCGAGCATCAAAATCGTGAATGACTGAGAATAAAGTGACAAAAGCATCGTAAGGCTTTTCAAAATGAGAAAAATAACTGTGCACTTCGCCTGACGCACCGCCTACCGTGAACATATAATAAAGATGGTCGCTTATTCCAAGGTATCGCCATATTTTCAGCAGTTCCTCATCCTTCGACTCTTTTACATAAGGCTCAAGCCATCTCAGGTATTCGTAACATGCCCACTGCATCGTGTTACCGACAAAGCAAGAAGTATCTTTCTCCACATCAGCCCAGGATGTCGTCTCAAGGTTCCTCACATCTATTTCCCCTACCGGCTTATACTTCTCTATTATCTCCGAAGGCGTTGAAAATTCCATCTCGTATTTCAATACCTCCGATGGCAAATCTCGTAGAAACTCAAATATCCCTGTATCTTCCCAATGATGCTCGCCAAAAGTTTCATAATCTAAAAAGATGCTTATACATTGCCCCTCCGTTGCATCGAGCCATGATGCATATTTAGAGGCATTCAAAGGATATTCTTCCCAGCTCTTAAGCGAGAATCTAAATCCTACATCATCTGTTAGCGGGTAATCTCTGAGAATAACTTTTAGATTTTTGCAGTTCATGGGCGCGTAAACGTAGTTCGGGGACCTCCCGCTTAATACCCGCTCCACGCCTTCGGCGAACATACCCCGGTAGCCCATCTCCTCCGCTAACCTCGCTATTCGGTTGTTATACAGCAGTTCGGTATTTTCAAAAAAGGATGGTTCGTATCCAACTAAATCACGCATTAATTCGCGATGCATCCTCACCTGCTCGATAAATTCACCTTCTTCCTCATAAAGACCCACCAGCGAATGATAATAAGTTTGATCCAGGAATTCCACTTTCTTGCTCGATGCAAGCTGTCTGAAATCCTCCAATATATCCCTGCCAGAACCATATCTCTCGCATTGCTCCACAAACACACCGGAGACGCTATATGCCGCTTTAAACTCGTCGTATTCATCTACCAGCCTTAATATAATTTCATTCGTAGGGCGATAGCATTTTCTCGCTACCTTCTCAAATACTTCTCTATCTTTGTCCCCGAAGAAATAATAATCGAAAAGGTCTTCTACCTCCACGCTTCTCTTGAACATTTGCTTGTTCCAGAAGAAGTCTTTTCTTAGCCGGAAAGGCTGATGCACCTCAAAAGCAAGGCAGATGCTCTTCTTTGTCATTTGCTTTCCTACTTTATTTAGTCTTATGAGATATTCTGAGTTATATAATTGCATACTTAAAAAGAGTTATTTCTTCCTCGCTTCCCTTATCGCCGACTTCTCACCTAAATCGAACTGTTATTAATATTCCCATTGATAAATATTTTATAAAACATTTCAAAAAAATTATAACTATTTGAAAGAAAAATAGTAATTATAGGAGATTTTAAATAGCACTGGATGAAATCAATTATAAATTTTTTTAAAATGGCAACAAAAATAGACGTATATAAATCTAAGGATTTAGATCTTCGAGGTGCGACAATAGTGGGTGGTTTTTCGAGTGCGGGTATAATAGGTTCAATTGTAGCGAATTACCTTGTTGATACCTTAAGCCTCGATCAAATTAGCGTTTTGGACTCCAATGACTTCCCTGCCATCTCTATAGTATATGGGTCAAAACCAAAATATCCTGCGAGAATATTTGCCGATGAGAAAAAGAAAATAGCGGTGTTTTTGTCAGAATTCGATCCTGGGAACCACCTTGTAAGACCCATAGCAAATACAATACTCTCATGGGCGGAAGAAAATAGATGCATGAGAATAATCACGGCAGAAGGAGTCTTAACCAGAGAACATGTATCCGATAAAGAGCACAGGGTGTACGGTGTTGGGAACATAGAGCGTGCTAGAGAAGACCTTGAAAGGCTCGAGCTTGAACAATTAAGGACCGGCATCATCACAGGGGTTTCTGCGGTATTGTTAAACGAAGGTATGAGAATAAATTTTAATGTTATTTGTTTATTGGCTAATGTCAATTCAAATCCCGGAATTCCCGATGCAACAGCTCCAGCAAAAGTGATAGAAGTAATTGATAAGCTACTTCCAACTGTTAAGATAGATGTAGAGCCATTATATGAAGAAGCGCAAAAAATTGATGATTGGATTAAGGAGCAACGCGCGCCTTCACAAATGTTTAGATAGGCTTATCTCAACACGAATAAAAGTGCTTTATTTCTCGCCTGCTTCTCTTATCACGTCCTCATATATTCCAATCGTATGTTCTGCTATTTTCTCCCATGAGAAATATTTTTTCACCCTTCTTCTTCCTCTTTTACCCATCGCTATCGCTTTTTGCGTATCTTCAAGCAGAGAATTTATCCCCCATGCTATATCTGCTTTACTACTGCCGTCAACGTGAACACCTGTTTGTTCATGCCCTGAAGGAATCACCTGGTCTCGGAAGCCGCTGATCCCGCTTGCACCAACAACGACCGGTTTCTCCATTGCCATCGCCTCCAGAGAGACAATACCAAAAGGCTCATATAAAGAAGTAAAAACCGCTATGTCACAAGCCCCGTAATGCAATATCCTCTCCTCTTCGGACACAAACTCAAACCTTGTCTTCACTTTATCTTCCATCTTCAATTTATTTATCAGGTTGGAAATCGTTCGCTCTAACTCACCTTTGCCAAGGATAACGAGTTTTGCCTCTGGATGTTTGGTAGTCACCATGTGCATTGCCTTCACCAGGTTTACGATGCCCTTCACCGCAGTCAATCTGCCAACAAAAAGCAGCATCTTTTCTTCAGGTTCAATTCCATATTTATTTCGCAGGGTCTGAATTTCCTTATCCTCAAGCTTCTCAGGGTCGTGTTTATTTAAATTGATGCCATTCCAGCAGACACATATCTTAGCAGCGTCAAATCCATGCCTTGTAAGGTCCTCGTGCATTGGATAACTTACTGTTATGACCCTATCAGCGACATTAGCCGCGGTTTCTTCTATATGACGAACAATCGTCGAACCACCACCCAGTGAACGACCCCATTCGGTTGAATGAAGATGGAAAACAAAAGGTAAACCCATCTCCTGCTTTATCATTATTCCCGCTATCGCGCTTAGCCAATCATGCACACAGATTATATCGAACGTACAACCTTCTTTTTTTATGAGCTCGTTAACGAATTTAGCAGCACTGAGGATGTTGTACATAAGCATATCGTTGAAGAATTTAGTTCCTGTGCCCCATCTTCTCAGGTCTTCCGTTAAGAACAAAGGAAGTATATTGCTCCCGTCCACGAGCATCGGTCGGTTGACGTCAACGCCTTTTAATCTCTCCCTTGTCTTTAACGTTCCGTCGTTCATCGTAAACACGGAGATGTCATGCCCTAAGTCTATTACCACCGGGCATATATTCTCTGCATACGTTCCCAGGCCGCCGATTATCCTCGGCGGATATTCCCAAATGAAAAAGCCTATTCTCATTTTTTATTTCTTCTCCACCGCTCGTATTACATCCTCATATATCCCAATTGTATATTCAGCGATTTTATCCCAGGTGAAATACTTTTCCACTCTCCTTCTACCTCTTTTACCCATTTCTTTTGCTCCTTCTACGTCCTCCAGCAGAGAATTTATCCCCCATGCTGTATCCGCGGAATTGTTGCCATCCACGTGAACGCCTGTTTGGTCATGCCCACAAGGGATAACAAAATCACGGAATCCACTGATGCCTTTAGCACCAACTACCACGGGCTTCTCCATCGCCATCGCCTCTAAGGCAATAATCCCAAAAGGCTCGTACACGGAAGGGGCAACAAATATATCGCAGGCACCATAATGCAATATCCGTTCCTCTTCTGATACGAACTCAAACCTCGTCTTCACTTTATCTCCTATATTTAGTTTATCTATCAGGTCGGAAACTGTTCGCTCTAACTCACCTTTGCCAAGTATAACCAGTTTTGCCTCAGGATGCTTGCTTATAACCGTGGGCATTGCCTTCACCAGGCTCACGACGCCTTTTACCGCAGTTAATCTACCAACAAACAGTATCATCCTCTCTTCGGGTCCAATCCCATATCTGGTCCTTAACTCCGTAACCTCCGCATTCGCAACCCTATTTGGATCATATTTATCTACACGAATGCCATTCCAGCAGACATCAATTTTATTAGGGTCGAAGCCATGCCTTATGAGGTCCTCTTCCATCGGATAACTCACCGTTATTATCCTATCCGCGACTTTAGCGGCAGTTTCTTCCATGTAAAGAACCGTCTTTGCTCCTTCGCCCATCGAACGACCCCATTCAGTTGAATGAATATGGAACACAAAAGGTAAACCCGTCTCTTGCTTTACCGTTATCCCTGCCATTGCACTCAACCAGTCATGTGCACAAATTATGTCAAACTTATAACCTTCTTTTTTTATGAGCTCGTTAACGAATTTAGCAGCACTGAGGATGTTGTATATAAGCACATCATTGAAGTATTTTATTCCCGTGCCCCATCTTCTCAGGTCTTCTGTTAAGAATAAAGGAAGTATATTGCTCCCGTCCACGATCATGGGTCTGTTAACGTCAATGCCTTTTAATATCTCTCTTGTTTTTAACGTTCCGTCGTTCGTCGTAAACACGGAGATGTC
>JAFNKG010000090.1 GCA_017883965.1 Candidatus Methanophagales archaeon
CAACTAACCCCTAACCCCTTATTTTCTCTGTGAACTCAGCGTTCTCGGCGGTAAATTTTAAATATGACAAAGTCAAGTTAGTTACTAACTACTCATATCTCCACCTCAACCGCAGTCTTCTCAAAATACAACTCAACACCATCTCCTTTACCGTAAAACTTTACTTCCACGTTCACATCGGTAACATTGACGTCAAAATAAGAAGCGTCTAATCCTGATTCTTCAAGCGTCTTATTAAACCAGTTACCCCAGACGGAAGGATAGTCAGTGGTGACGTTGATAGTCAAATTCGGGTATTTCAAACCGTCAGCTAACAAAGTGTAGCTTTTGAACCGATTTTTCACCGACGTGGTAGTTGAACTGGAATAAGAATAGTTGGCGCCGGTCAAATCCACAGTGGAAATGCCTATTTTGGGAATGCCGCTTTCTTCGTCTTTGGTGATAGAAATAGAAGGAGGTTGAAGCATGAATCCGCCTTCGCGTTGATACTTAATCACCGCACTGTGTTCATAGACAATCTCCTGGTTGGGGTAGTAGAGGTAATTGGTTTTGAATTTGATGCTTCCGGAAGAGTTTGCTAAGGTAGGACTTCCCGCGGCGAAGGAATAATTGATTTTAACCGCGTGCAAAACAGGTGTTTCAGCGAGATTATCAGTGGATAATTCCGCACGATACTGAACGTAGCGATGACCATCGGATACAGAGGATAAATCGGAGATGTCCGAACCATTAGATACTTCGGGGCAGTTCTCCCAATCAGGAGAGGCGATGTCCTCAGACATGCCTGTTCGGACTTTCATAACAAAGGTCTGGTCGTTCAAAGTAGCGTCCCACGTCATTTCGCCGTAACATACGCTGTCGCTTGTCGTATCATGGACCGCAGATGTAAGATAACCGGATGAGTGCTGCATGATAGGAGATGCGTACTCTTCTTCGTAAACGTAAACTCCGGCTTCTCCTCCTGCACCTCCTTCCTCGCCTGATGCATCACCACCGGGCTCAGCAAGTATGGGAGTTAAGGGAACAGAACCCGACTCATAAAAGACTTTTATTCTTCCTCCTGCTCCACCTCCGCCCCCTGTTCCTCCTCCTGTATCACCATTACCACCATCACCACCGGTTGCCGAAAGCACGGCTGAGCCAGAGATTGTAACCTCTTTTCCACGTATCATAATGCCACCGCCACTGCCTCCGCCCCCTGCACCATCGTTATTGTGTGAACCAGACAGCCCATCTTCTCCATTGGCAGAAATGATTCCCGCGAAGTTGATTTGCTCTGCATCTAATAAAATGGCTCCACCACCGTTCCCGCCTGCTCCTCCTTCAACGTTTTTACCGCCACCGCCACCGCCACCAGAGCCCATTTGTATGGTTAGACTTCCATATGTGATTCCACCTGCACCACCACCATCTCCAGCGCCATCTCCACCATCTCCACCGTAGCCAGCACCACCTCCTCCCTTACCCTTAGTACCTGCCGCACCACCTTTTCCTGCGCCCACTCCAACTCCATCTTCACCATTTTCTCCCGCTCCTTTACCACCATCACCACCACTGAACCCTACACCATCGGCGATTATTTTTGAGCCGGACTCTACGATGATGCTGTTGGCATAGATTTTCAACGTTCCCGTGGCAGAAGAAACGTATAAAATGCTATTGTTTTTGATTACAACCCGGTCGTAGTCGTGCTCACCATCCAGCACCCTAATCTCGTTAATCTCGTCAACACCTAATTCCAGGTCTCCTTCAGGAGTGAACTTTGAAATCTTCACCATGTCAGAGGCGGTATCCACGTTTATCAGCTTAATTGCGGCATTAAAATCAGATGTTGTATTCTGCACCCACGTCTCAGTTCCACCTTCACCGCCGCCTCCCTCAGCGGGGACAGGGACTACGAGCTCGAATTTTTCAGCCTCCGGATTGAAGACTAGGTTTGACCCTGACGGGGACATGCCGATGATAGGTACTTTATCAGGCGCCATTTTTATTGGTATAACGCCTCCGGCAAGTTCGCTCTCGCCCCTTTTTAACACGATTCCATCAATGAGCGCTTTCAGTTCTGAGAAGTCATCTGCGCTCTCGGCTGTATGTAGCGATTCATAAACCTCAGTCCACTCAGGGACTTGAGCGGCGAAATAAATGGATGATGCCGCAATAAGGACTCCTATAATCATGACGAAGCCAATCACCGTTGATTGTGCATCTTCAGCGTGAAGGAAGTGTTTATTTTTCCTCTTCTTCAAGGTCATTGTCCCGGCTCAATCCTAATTATAATAACTGAATAAGCAATATTTCATATAAAGCTATAACTATTTGATAAAAATATAACTAATATCTGTCATTTTTTTTCAAACAATGGAAAAATCTAAATAGGATATGACACTACTGTTATAACGTTGAGATAGGGTAGTGGAGAATGGTCGCCGAAAAAGGCGTATAAAAAGTTTAGGAGGTGATATGAAAAAAGTGAAAAAAATGAGAACTTTACCAGAGAAAAGAAGGAGAATTGACGGAAAAACGTTAATGAAGGACGAGCGAGCGGTTTCGCCTGTTATCGGTGTTATCCTGATGATTGCCATTACCGTTGTGATAGCGGCAGTCGTTGCTTCTTTTGCTTACGGCATCATCGGTGGCGTGGCAAAAGCGCCGAACGCTGCATTAGTTATTGAAGATGCCCGTGTTGGTAATACAAACATAACTGTGATTCACCACGGTGGAGATACGATTGTCGATGCGTTTAATGCCGTAAACCCTACAGACTGGAAGAATCTAATAGTAAAGCATAACGGTCTGGATATTACTTGGACAACAGGGACAATTGTAACACTAGGTGGCGACACGGACCCGGACTTTGAGAGTGGTGAGCAACTGGAAATCAACATTACAGCAGATGTTGGCGCTACGCTTGCATCTGGCGATACAATCACAGTGGTTTACACAGAAACGGGGGACTTAATGCAAAGAGTGAAGGTGGCGTAGCTGGTAATTGCTCAATACCTTGCGGACTATAAATCCTGAATCCGAAAGAGTTTAGAAATGAGGATTTAGGATTTTTCGCTCTTTATTGAGCACGCTCGTTCGTTCGTAAGGAAAAGCAAAGAAAAGGGATGAACGTCACTCATGGAAGAACCGAAAACGATGTTCAAGCGTTCGAGAGGTGCTCAGCTTATTGGGGAGGTGCTGTTGATTGCAATTGTTATAGTAGTGGGAGCAATGGTGGGTGCGATAGCTACTGTTTTTACGTCTGGAGTGTTCTGGAGTACGGTAAGTGATAACCCGTCCGTTTCCATAGTAATAGAAGACGCAAGACCTGGGGCATCAAACATAACCCTTGTTCACCTTGGCAAGGAGAAAGTAGAAAATGCTTTTGCACCTTCTTCTCCTCCTTCCTATTTTGTGGATGCCGTGATATTTAAAGATATTGAGGTAAGAATAAACGGTTTGGTTTACGAAGGCTGGGCATCGCTGAACAGAGGTGAAATAGCAAAGCCCAACTTTGAGGTTGGTGATGAGCTTGAGCTTGGTTTAGGCTCCGGTTGGAAGCTTTCTCCGGGAGATAAGATTATGGTTATTTACGTGCCAGGCGGTCATGTGTTGGCGTGTCAGAATGTGTAAGAATAAAAAAAGATTAGAAGGTGATATGTATAAATCCTAAATCCTAAATTCGAAATCCTAAACATGTGGGGCTCTGCCCCACGACCCCGCAAGCCCTGTAAGGGCTTAACCAAATTACCAAAATTCCAATGACAAAAACTGCGAAGCGTTCTTTGGTAAAGCTTTCTTTAGAAAGGTTTGTTTTGAATTTGGAATTTAGATATTTGAATTTGTTTAGAGTTTGGTGCTTAGGATTTAGGATTTTTCGCTCTTTATTGAGCATGTTCGTAAGGAAAAGCAAAGAAAAGGGATGGATATGGAAGAACATATTATTACGAAGGTGCTGTTGATTGTAGTGATTGTGTTCGTGGTAGCTTTCACATCTGGAGTATTCCTGAGTACGGTAATTAAACTGTCCGTTTCCATACTAATAGAAGACGCAGAAGTAGGGGCGTCAAACATAACCATTGTTCACCTTGGCAGGGACGTAGTAATAGATGCTTTTGCTCCTTCCTCGCCTCCCTCTTATTTTGTTGATGCCGCGATATTTGAAAATATAGAGGTAAGGATAAACGGTTCGGTTTACGAAGGTTGGGCATCGCTGAACAGAGGTGAAATAGCAAAGCCCGATTTTGAGGTTGGTGATGAGCTGGAGCTTGGTTTAGCGTCTGGGTCTGGTTGGACGCTTTCTACGGGTGATAAGATTACTGTTGTTTACGTGCCTGGCGGTCAAGTGCTGGCGTGTAAGAATGTGTAAAAAGAAACAACTATTTTTGATAAAACTTTTTTCCTCGAAAGAGAACTCTGGCATATTTTCTCAACCTCGTAACCTATCCTTAACGAAATTTCATTACCGCCCGGTCTTTACCCACTCTTCGCATGAATGTTTCATCTTTGGTTAAAATTCACTTCAATTATGCAATCATCCAAAACAGATTGCTTACTGTTTTACGAGCTCATAAGCAACCTCGCTCGCCTTATCCTTTATCTCCTCCTCACCCTCTACCTTCCTCCCGTCCATTAAAATCCTTCCATCACATATTACGGTATCAACGCAACTACCATTCGCAGAATAGACAATATTTGAAGTCAAATTATGGTTAGGCACGAGTTCCACCTTCTTTAAGTCCAGCAGGACAACGTCAGCCAGTCTTCCCGCTTCGATTACGCCTGAATCCAACCTGAACATTTTTGCTGCGTTACGTGTTGCGAGCTCAAAAGCTTCTTCTGCCGGCATGCTCGTCGGGTCGCCGGAAAACGCCTTATGAACCAACGAGGCTATCTTCATCTCCTCAAACATATCAAGGTTGTTGTTAGAAGCACAACCATCTGTTCCGAGTGCGATATTAGAGTATAAACCCGCCTTTTTCAGCCCCTCATAAAGCATCCGCCCCGCTGCTAATTTCATATTTGACACCGGATTGTGCACTATCTTCACGTCGTTCTTCTTCAACAATTCCATTTCTTTTCCGCTCAAGTGAACGCAATGGCAGGCAATCGTCCTCGAACTTAAAAACCCGATTCCTTCGAGGAACTCCACTGGTCGCATCCCATACCTCTTTATGCACTCCTCTACCTCCTCACCAGTCTCCGATAAGTGAATATGAACCAGGAGGTCGTTTCTTTCTGAAAATTCCTTCACCCAGTAGAGGCTTTCCTCCGAAACCGTGTAGATTGCATGCGGTCCAAGCGCAAAGATAATTCTGTCCGGCAGTTTTTTACTTGCCTCGTATAACGCTTCATTCCTTCTTATCTGCTCTTTTGGCTTCGCTTCGTCAAATCCATCAATAAAAACAGCGGATAACGCCGCCCTTATTCCAGATTCCGCAACCGCTCTCGCACTGCCTTCCCAGTGCCAATACATGTCGTTAAAAAAGATTGTGCCCGATTTTATCATCTCCAAACATGCTAATTTCGTCCCCCAATAAACGTCCTCTTCGGTCATCCTCGCCTCTACCGGCCATATCTTCGTCGAAAGCCATTCATGAAGCGGCATGTCATCTCCATATCCGCGTAGTAAAGTCATTGCCGCATGTGTATGCGCATTGAAAAGCCCGGGAATTGCCGCCTTTCCTTTTCCATCAATCACAAATTCCGCTTCTTCTACCTTCTCTTTAATACCACCGGCTTCGCTAATCGCTTCTATCAAATTTCCCGCAATATAAATATTCCTCTCCTTCCCTCCCACCAGCACGTTCTTTATCAGAACTGACATGTCAACACCACCTCGATATTTATATTTAGTATCTGTATAACTCTTTAAAAATCACAAACTCCAATATATACCAATAAGCCCTTACAGGGTCTCATTACCCATTTCACGGATTTATTTTCAATCATAAAAACTTTACCAAAAGCGAGCTTATGTAACCTGAGCCGGTGATGCAAACTGTTTCATCACTCATTTTTTTATTTCGCTCTCGAAAATTATTCTGTCTTTCGTTAAAATCCCAGCTCTATAAAATCTTGCAGTGGCAATGATTATTCTATCGTGTATCTCGGGAATATCTACACGCATGACTTCTTCTAAAATATCCGAAGTAAAACTAATTATCTCATCCAATACATAAATCATTAAACGTCCCCCAGTTCTCTGAACAAATTTTCTTCGCTGTTTCTATCATCTCATCCGTTATATCACCACCACGAACGCTGCCGAAGAGTGAAGGCTTCTGTTTCGGTTCTTCCTCTAAGTGCATCAAATCCCTTTTTATGTATTCTATTTCACGCTCCAAATCTCCAATCCTCTTCAAGATATTTTTAGTTTTTATCTCCATCTTGTTATCCTCTATTATATTATAATTCTTGTAAGTGTGGCTTCATCCCAAAAATAGGGAATGTAATCTATGTTTAGTAGCACGTGAAATCTTCGTATTTTTACCCAAACGTTC
>JAFNKG010000017.1 GCA_017883965.1 Candidatus Methanophagales archaeon
GTTCCCCTATATGGTGTAAGGGGCTTGATGGTCGAATTGAAATTGATTAGCTAGGATATGGCTTGGGCAACAAGCTAGATAAGAGTTTTACTACACAACCGATAATGGATGACATATGGAATAATATACAAAAACCTGCGTTTTAATCACGGATCTTAGTGAGAGAAACCAAATGTATTTTATGAGCTTGGACTTGCACATGCTATTAACAAAGAAGTAATTTTAATTACACTAAATCGAGATGATATCCTATTTGATTTTCAGCATTGGAAAGTTATCATTTATAATGACTCAATATCTAGAGGGAAAAAATTAGAAAAAAGATTAAAGGATACTTTAGAAACAGTATTAGGAGAAAATTGAGTATACTAACGGAGTATAACAAAGTATATCTGGCTTCTATGCTTCGCAACTTTCTAAAAAAGCTGAAAACGGTAGACATAGGACTTGATGTGTCGCACCCAGCCAGATATTGGATTACCAAAATAAATTGCATCTTTCTTTAAATGTGATTAGGAAGTGAAAGGGTGGAAAAGGAGAAACAACCAAATGAAACATGAATTCCTAACCATGGTCTTGAATGACATTAAGCGAAATGCAGAACTTTCTTGGTTTTTCAAGCACCTGTGGGTACCAGATTTAACGTTGGCAAAACTGTTCTTTGCCCATCGGGCTCAATTATTCCCCACAGAGGGATCTGTGAGCCTTCCGCTTCTCTTCTGGGACAATCTTGAGGCTGATCAACTTCAACCAAGCGACATCGCGGTAGTAAAGACTGCTGCAGAACTTGGGGCTATAAAGAGTAATCAATGGTATACAATGATTCAAAAAATATTCAAAAACTTATTCGGAGCATTCAAAGATCTTGTTTTGTACTTCCTAATTGAATTCATTCGCCGAAACGAGCAGTTGTGCAAGTTGGTCGAAAGTGAGAAGTTCTCATTCCGTATAATGAAAGAAACCCTTACAAACTATGAAACACTGGATCTTGAACTATTTGACCAATTCCAAGAAAAAGGATCTAAGTTTAAAGAGCTAGCAGATTTTGAAATAGACGATCCCATAGCAAAATCCAAGCTAAAGCAGGTGGCTGAGACAATTGAGGACTCATTCTTAGGAAACGTTTCAGAGATCGTGCCGGGGTTTGTGCGAGTGTTAAGCGACTATGCCACCCTTCTGGCACCGGTATACTATGGTTGGCACAAACATCTTGTGCAGTTACGCAAGACCCAAGATGTTAGCCCTGAAGAATATACTAGGATACTCTCTAATTTGTACACCCTCGATCTAGTGCAAAATATTAGTACTTTTGTATGGTGTCGAAGTTGTCGGGACTCTCCCCAAATTTATCAATCGGCTTCACAAATTAGTCCAGACCATCTAAAAATGGCTTGCTTGAATTGTGAGAGGGAAATGGATATAGGATCCATCTTCAGGCTTCATGAAACGATTCCGAACTGCATTTTATCACAAGATGGTCTGCTTTGCATTGCTGTTGCATGGCTCCTAGATAAACGCGAAATTGCATACAAATACGCTCAAAAAGGAACAAGTGAGTATGATTTCATCTGTACAATCCCAAAAGGGACTGTTTTGATCGAATGCAAAATGTTCCGAACCGATAGAGAAGAACCCGCGGTAGTCACAAATCTTGAACAAGGTATCATACAAATGGTGCGGCACGTTGAGGAACTGCGCACTGAAGGCATGGACATAGTGGGAATGCATCTTTTTTGTAACTATGAATCGGATATTCTCCTAAATGCTGTTGAGACGCTAAAACAAAAGCCCAAATCTGGCAAAAGAATTCAGGATTATAACATTGTAATCACAAGTTATGCAGACATCCCGGATCTCCTCAAAGCATTCAAATAGTCATTTGTATATTGAACTCATAGTTAATGGAACTATCTAACTTTTTATCTGCCGCCTTCAACAAGATCACGGGACCTTTTGAAAACAATGGCAGTCTTCTTTGAACAGACCGAATACCCCGAGAAGCGAAAAGACGAGAATTTTCTACAAGGGTTAGGGGATACTAAGGAGTTCAAGGCCCGATACGTATTCCAGCTCGATCTTTCGGAGAAGGGAGTACAAACCCATTGGGGAGTAATCAAACATTCTATTTTTGGGGAGTCGGAGGTTGAACCGTGTGTCAGATCCCTCTTGGGCAATATTGCTTCAGACTATCACTTACCAACGAGCAGTTTTAAGCAGGTCAAGAAGCCGCCTTGGTGGTGGTTGGCCCCCCAAGCCACGGTGGCCTTTGAACTGCAACCCTCTGTCAAACTTTATGAAACCCAAGTTACAATCCGACAGTATCCCGTCCAAGTGATTGATACCCACCGGAAGGCGCAACACCTCTTAGAGCTGGTTCGGATCATTGCCCAGAAGAGCAAACCGCCCATCTACCCCTTGGCGGTACAGATCCTGTTACAACCGGCGCGCCCGGGCTCTACTCGGATGCGGAAGCAAAAACGACGGCCAGGCGAGCAGTGGACGGAAGATAGCTATAAGATCACTCAACAAGAAGTCCGTATTGCGGAACACCAGCGGGGGAAGGTCTATGGGTATTTTAAAGTAACCGTCCGCATCTTGGCTCCGAAGCTGGCTATTCATCTGTTGGCAGCTGTTAATAAAGAGTTTTCATTTAAAAAAGCCGGCGCCCGTAAAGCTATTGCCCGCTTCAACACTTGGACATTTGGTAAGAAAGTTGGGATGTCCACAATTACGCTAAAGCGTTTATTAAATATCCCTACCGGAGACGTGTTCGGACGGGAGTTCTTGAAGGCACCCACGGTTTCAAAATTTCAGGGCCGGATTCACCGCACCGAGCCTTTCGAGGACGAAGGGTATCTATTGGGCTATGACGACGACGGTCAACCGATTCACATCACAGATCATATGTTACGCAGCCATATCATAGTAGTGGGTGCAACAGGGATCGGCAAGACCAGCACGTTACGCCAGCTTGCGAGGGAGTTATCGTTCAATAGGTCAAACCGCCTCTTGGTAATGGATTTTGCCGGAGAATATGGTACTCTGCTGAAGGAAGGTGGTTTTATTCTACTCCGTCCAGGCTCGACGGACTTCCCGCTGGGATCAACTTTCTGGACTGAGCGCAGACATTAGAGATCAGTCCTTCTGTAGCGACAGGGTGGATCATGAAGATCCTGAACAACTTTGTCCGCCGCCAGGGGGAATTCACCCCTAAGATGCGGTCGATGCTGCGGCAGGCAATCCAGCGCCTATTGGAAAAGGGAGGCACCCTCTTCGATCTGGTCAAGAGCTTAGAAAGTATGCGCACGGAACTGCGCGGGGCACGCCGCGAGATCAGGGCGAAAGTTGGGAGATTCGAACCTCTCACCGAGGACGAGGAGGCACTGTTGGCAGACCAACCGAGTTACGATCTTACGGTGGAGGCCCTCATCAATCGGCTCATCGAACTCTATCAAAGCCCCCTCCGCAACGTCTTCTATGTCGAACGCACGACCGTAAGCCCGGACGACCTGCTGACGCACAATATTGTCATAGACTTAAAATTCCTTCAAGAGCAGCAAGTCTCCCGCGATCTGATCCAGTTGTTCATGGAGTTCCTGCTCCTCTACATCTTTCAGACGGTGATTGAACGCCACAAGGGCCGTTCCTCACTGCGCAATATTATTCTTATCGAGGAAGCGCAGCAACTCACCCCTGAAGTGTTTCAGAAGCCGACGGCGATAGACGGGACGCAATCGGAATCAATGTTGGGGACGTTGGGAGGGTTTGGGTTGTCCTTCATCTTCGTGTCTGCGCAACCCCACAAGGTGAGTCAAGCCATCCTAACGAACACCCACACCAGCTTGGTCTTCGGCATGAGCCGGGGTGCAGAGGCGCACACCTTCGCTCGGAAGTTGGGAGTAGCCCAGAAGGAAGTTGCGCTGCTTCAATGGGGGACGCTCCTCTTGACCTCCCGGGGAAAAGGGGTTTCGAAGGTAACTGCAAACATTCAAGGCGCCTTAAGCGAAGCCGAACAGAGGGCTGTGGAGGAGTTTCAGCTCCAATTCCTTCCTGATCTCCTGAAGAAAACCCGCGCCCACTACACGCCGTTACCAGCCCCTCCGAAAGGGGAATACGCTAAGGTAATGGACGCGATTGAATCCTATACAGTTCGGAGCGAAGAGCAACCCACCGAGTCTAAGAGAGAGCTTGGGTGTTGGGCTCAATCCTATTGTCAATTATGCAAGAGAAACTCCCGAATCTTCAAGGATGCCCTTACTCTTGCAAAGAAGTTTTGGAAGCGAACAAACAAAGGGCAACTCCGATCCATGCTAAAGCTCTATCCACAACACCCCGAAACCTTATACCAAGGACTACTCACCTTTATCCAGCAGCAAAAAGGAGATAATGCGGTTTCCAATCCAGAACTAGTCGCGTTCTGCGCGCACTGGTGTCTCTTCGAGATGGCCTGTACCAGCAAGACGACGATGGCGGTCTGTCAAGACCTTCTTACAATGGGTGAAGAGGAACTTGTCCGCCACTTGGTCGACCTGCCCGGTGTTAAGCGTCTCCTTACGTTAGGGACGCAACTGCTCGACATGACACGAACAGCTTTTTCAATCCATGATGCCTTTTGTGGGTTATGCCCCCTGGAGAAGGGCCTCCGCGAGATGTTTTGCGCCCGATACCGAGATAAAGCGTTCACCCTCCTTCAGGATGAACCCCTCCTCCAGCGCCTGCAGCGCGCCTATAACACCGAATACCGCCTATTCCTCCAAACATGTTTTGATGAGTTGATCTCCAAAAATCCCAGCGTTTGTTATTGCCTTGCTACCTCGTTCCTACGCGGTGTCCGGATCACACCGAAGCAACGCCAGGTACTGATTGAACAGACGGAAACCTTCTTAGCCAAGCAGGAGACAGCCACCCCCCCGATAGAAACCCGCTTGCGAGAGGCCGCAGAGGATGTTCGGCAGATCGTCGCGGAGGATCTACTGAAAATTGAGGTACAAACTCTATCCTTAGGAACAGCTTACCGTGTTGCTAGCGCGATAAATGGCGGGCGGATTTGGGCGTTTGCGGTTCAAATCTTGGGAGCGGCGGTTGCTTACCACGAAGAGGGGAAAATTCCTACCGATTTTCCGGTTTCCGCCCTTCCTTCGATGTTGGGGGAATTACATCGGTGGGGATGGTGGTTCACCCCGGAGCAACGGGAACGATATCTTCACCTCCTAAGAGAACCATCTTTGGAACGCCCCAGCTCCAAGTCAAGGGTAGAGAACGCTTTTTTGGAGGACGAAATTGAAACTGTAGATCTTAGTGTTGCCAGAACTTCGGAGATTGACCGCGCCATTGAGGTTATTGAGGAGATTTTTGCGCAACACAGAGGGATTGTGTCGCGGGGGGAGTTCATACAACAGTTAAGCGATATGGGTGAAGGAATAACTCAAAGAGTGTTTTACAAGATCATCGACAAACTTGGGGCCAAAAAATTTCGACTTGCCATCCAGAAACACGGCCAAGATCCTTCCCAAGTGAGGCCAGAAACCCACTTCGTGTCTCCTGCTTATCACAAGATCGATAACCTCCTTGATATGTCCGGCGTGATCCATGATTTTTGTTTGCAAGGAGTGAAGAATTTTCTCGCCATGAATTGTTCCGTTAAAGACGGAGGTCGCCACGATTTAGAAGATGAAAAACTAGGGATCAGCGACCTGTGGGCGACCTACGGGAAACGGATAACATACATAGAATTTACCACCGGAGGGCCGAAGGCGATGCGAACGGCAATCCAAAAGATCTCTAAGCACATAAGCGCTAACAAACCTGTTCTTCTAGTTAGCCTAGAAAAGCCGCCGCGACGCCGACAATCGGGAGTGAGTGTCAAGTCCAATCGGCGAGAAGCGCTGGAAATAGCCGCTGAAGAGAAAATCGTAATTAAAGTCTTCACGTTAACCAACCTTAATGAATTACTAGCTTGGTGTATGGAGGGTAAACTGCAATATGACCACCCAATAAGGTGATGGAAATGGAACAGAAGAATCTTAGGCCCTTTAAAAATGTATTACCCTTGTTCGATCGACAAGCACTTATTGTTGGGACAAAAAAGATTCAGCAAAACATGAGAAAGATCGATCTGAAATTCCTGTAGCCCAGAACGATCGCGGAGCTCGCAGAAAACATTCGAGTACTAGCAGCGATCGTTGAGGTTGTTGTAAATAAAACATTATCCATATAAGATTTTTCCACCCCCGGTTTCGGTAGTATCACAGTATTTTTAGGTTTAGCCTTCTAAAGACCAACTGACGCGGAGACGAAAGGTTCAAACGAAGCAACCGAGTTCACCACACTCGTTTTGTTCTTCTTTGAGCCCGTCAATTCAAAAAATCTTTTATCCTGTTGAAGTGTTATTCTCTTCTAGGCGGAGCCGCACTAAAGTCGTTTTTTCTGAGCGAATTATTTCCAGATGTAGTGAGTGTTGAATGTAGGTGATCAGCTCAACAACTCCTTTAACAGTCCGGTAATGCATCCCAGACTGTTTAACGATCTCGGTGAGAGTCATCCCTTCCCCGTGAGGTTTTTTGGCGAGCAAAGCGAAAATCTTCTCGGCCTGTTTTATTGCTCGAACCATTTCCATCACTATTTCTTATAATTCAAAAAAAATTATTTAAATATTGTTGATTTTTGATTATAAGAGTTAAGTTACTTACCGAACTCCTTATTTAAGAATGAATAGATAGTAGAGTAAAGATTTCCTTTCCCAAAGCTACAATTTCTGCTTCAGTTTCTGATTCCAGAGGAGGGAGTTCAGGAAGCTCGGTGGAAGGTTGAAAATATGGTAGATATGGGATAACGTTCTTAGAGATATCATGAGGTATGATGAGGACAAACTCTCGGATCAAGTGATTGAGTACTACGGGGATATCCTCTATTTCTGAACGGTTTAACCAAAAATAAGTATTAAGGACTAAAGTATTTCTCGCACGGGAGCTCATACTCGCATTGAGCGAACACGCCCGGATTATCGAGTACAGGGTCCCGACTCTTAATAAAAGAAACTATTATATTTGAAGCGGGTGGACCATAACGCTTTTGAGAGGTGGCGCCCTTCTGATTTTCAACTCCGAGTCGAAAGACAATTCCACTCATCAAGTGTTTTATCTTTTTTAAGCCCGTCAAATTAAAATAACAGTTAAAAAATATTAAAAGAGTGAGAAAATGTGTATATGTATCTTAAGGATACCCCGACTTAACGATTAAAAAATTCTGTAATGGCTTTTATAACTTCTACAGACTTTTCTCCAACATATTTCAAGTAATTTATAGTTATTTGTTGTTGGCAAATTCTACAAGAACCTTTAGGAATAATATATTCGGGTAATATTACTGCGGATATTTCCATAGGGATGAAATCGGGGAGGAGTGAATAATTTTTTTTCGTTCCGCAATAACCACAAAGGGGGTTTTCGCATTTTGCACAAATATAATTTGCTTTTCGTTTTTTACAATTAAAACATAAGCCTGCATTAGGCTTTCTTCTTTTGGGCAATTTCCTCATCCCTATAAAGAAAAACTACGCTATGTTCCCACTTGGATGCGTCTAGGACGATGTGGCTAATGTGGCTCTTCATGGTGCCCACACAGGGCCGAACGGTGCGAAATAGGACCTCCGAAGTCGAACCAATAGAACGGAACCGTTCAATCACTGAGCTTTTTTTGTGGAGATGTTTTAATTAGGTTTTATTCTTTTAGTATTAAGTGCGTATTACAAACGGGACATCTAAAAACCATTTCTTGTGGAATGTGAGCATTATACGATGAACGACAATTACTACATACTATATCCCACCCCCTAGGCCTCTCTATAGATTTACCGAAAAGTACATGTCCTGCTATTGCTCCTCCAATTCCCCCCAAAAACGCCCCTCCAACTTTATCTTCTTCAGCTAATGCAGCACCAATTCCTGCACCCGTTAAAACGGTCGGCAATATATGAGAATCATCATAGGACTCAATAATGTTCCTTATGTAACCGAACCAATCTTCAGTCATGGAAAAAATTACATAGTGTCTTAGATACGGTGTCACAACAGAAATGCTATCGAGCTGCGAGTAAGGTTCAAAGACCCAAATATCCTTATTTTTTGCAATGCCGGTTTCCCAGACGACCCAATCTCTTGTATGAGGTATTTTTTGCACATTCTGGCTTAATATAACAAATACCGCATTTGAATTTTCTATATCTTGCATTACTTTGGGTGATGTTATTTCACCTGTGAGAATTTTCTCAAATTCTTCAAAGACTGCTTTTACCTTAGTGCCTGCAAATGCACTTGAAAAGAAACCCACTAGATCTTGATCTCTCTTGCTGTGCGATACAAATATCTGCGCCATATTTATTCATCCCCTTTTGCTATGTCGCCTAACATTCCGGTTCAATTTTCTTTGGATTTGAGTTTGAGTTACCACAAAAATCCATTCAAGTCTCTCGTCGTGAAGATTAGACCATTTTCATCCAGGAGGTCTATGGGAAGGGGGATTCCATCGGATTTTACCTTTATCATCAATTCCCCAAGGTATTCCCGCGTAATGTGGGTGTTCAACAATTTTATACATATACTCCACAAATGCTGGATGCCAGTCTCTACCTCTCCCCCCATATTTAAGTTGTTTAATTAACGCTAATAACTTCCGTTTTTTTAATTCCTTTTCATCTGGCTTTTTTCCTAAAAAAGTGTCCAAATACTCAATAGACAAACTATTTGCGCTCCCATAACATCTTACGAAAAAACAATATGGATCTAGGTGCTAGTTAAGGTTTGGCGTAGTGAGGTTAGTTCTTCCTTTGCTCTCTGAACCCTGCTGTTATGCTCCTTTCTGCTGAGCACCTCGTCTTTATTCCATACTTTCCTTTTTAATATAAGGCAGATCTTCCACTTCTTCTCCTTGCAATAGTTCAATAACCATTTAACGTCTTCTTTAGAGAGTTCACTGACCTTTTTTTTAAGTACTGGCCAGGAAACTTCACGAGGTCTATAGGTATCGATATACATTAAATCTATATGGTAATCATCGGAAAGATCTGTGAAAAGTTTATGAAGTTGCTTTGCCTCCATCTTCGCTAACGTTTTCTTGACGTTCTGTTGTTGTTCGATGCATATTCCAAAGTAAAAGTCTCTTTCTGGAGGGCCTCCACTGGCAAGCAGAAAGTTCGCAACTGTCTTTTTTCTGAAGCAGTGTACTTCATCAGGTTTTTGAACATTTAAATCAAAAGGCTCCCCAATAACCTCTCTATAGGTTAAGAGCGTAACTGCCCTCTGTCTAACCTTGTACAGATATTCGCTTCTGCTCAATCTTGGACTTACACTGGACTCCAATTCTTCCTTAACTACACCACTGTCATTTATGGACAACAGACCCATGCGTAGACGCCCCATCATATTTTTTAACGTCTCCAAGGATCCGGTGTCGAGCTTAGGTGCTGCTAGATAAACGTATGGGAAGACCAGTTGATATTCTCGGGCTTGGGTTAAGCCAGTTTTCACAAGTGAGTGAATTGGTTTCGTACCTTTGCATTCGACAGCAACTGCTTCGATCTCATATTGTAACTTGTGCTCCTCGTTAATCCAGCGGAACGCTACAACGTCAGGCCTCACCCCGATATTAAACTCCATTTTGGGTGAGAAATAGCCTTGCTCTTCAAAGTGTGCTTTGACAGCATCTTTGACTTCACTCTCTTTCAATTTCAACCCTCTTCGAACACACATGTTAATGTCAAAGACTTTTTTGACATTAGTAGTTATTATTATATAATATAATGAGCAACATTATTTTTGAATCCCCCCATTTGTTATGTGTAGAAAATCTAAAGTGATTTGATATCTTCAGCTTTTTTAGATTGATTATATGGTTTTAGATCGTTTCAACAGTCAAATTATGATTCCTATAATATTTTGCAAGGAGGAGTCCTTAGTTTTTTCACCTAGCTTCTTTTTAAAAGCCAGCGGATTTGTTGTAATTGGCATGTTTTGCCAATTCAATTCATTCCGAAATCAATTTGTTTATTAAATCCTTTATACAAGCTCTAAGTGGAATGTCAAGTGCTAATCTCATCGATTTCATCGCAATCGGTGCTTTTATTATAGCGGTTCTCGATCTTTTCTATATATGGTATTCTAACCGTGTCCAAGGCCCTAAATTTCTCCTAGCTGATGTCTGGGTAGAAAGAGCTTGGATTCCTCCAGCTAATGACCATCCCCCTTCTTGTCGAATAATGTCGTTTTATGCGAATACTGGCGATCGACTTGGTGTAATCTCGACACTATCCGCATCCCTCAGAGTGAAAACGAAAGCACAAGAATTTGTGACTGATAGATTAAATTCTTCATTATTAGAGATGCGAATGAAACCGAATTGGTATGAGAAAAAAGTATTTTCCTTTCTTTTGCCAGTAGAAGCAGAAGGATGGACAGAAGGAGAAATGACGGTGAATGTAAGAATCATTGACCATGAAGGAATACCAGAGATTACAACTTGGAAATTTAACATAAATTCCTCGAGTTCAGAAAAAGTAGGAGGTAGATGAGTGAGTGAAATAACAGGGACAGTTGAATGTCCGCATTGCCAACAAAAGTTTCCAGTTCGTGTGCGAATGTGGGGGGATAGCTCCAGAGGTGGAGAAGGGAGAACAGGTTTCCAACTTGCAATAGAACCTCTTTCTTTAAGACTCCCTGCCGATCGCAAATTAGATGAATTCATGTAAACAGGGAATGGGTCGGCAGCTTTCGGCAGATAACACTAGTAAAATCAAACCAAGCTAAAAGTGAAAATGGCAAAGTAAAAACCTGGACGATTTCACCTTATAATTACTTATACAAAGTAGATACCAACAAATCCCAATGAAGTAATCGAGTTGGATACACCTCCTAGGCATTCTATGTCTTTTCATAAGTCAAGGATAGCAGTGGTAATCATTTATTCTTTTAATTGTCAGTATAAAGTTTAAGAAAAAAAGATTTGAACAGCAGCTTTTTATTTACTGGACTTTGCATATTTTTATGGGGTTACACTCGTGAATCAGGGATTAACAGTGTTAGTTGCTTCCGAAGATGAGATTGAGGATATTCTTAAAATCAATAAAAGGATTAGTAGTGAAAGGGAGCTTCAGAGCTATTTAGCAAAATCATATGCTGAATTTTTATTAAATCGTGGTTGTTTGAAAAAAAGGTCAAATTTAATTTTCATTGAACCGTGGTCGTTTGAAAAAGAGGTAAAACCATTTAGAAGAAAACATGATTTAGTGTTTTTGAATATTGAGGAATTTCCTCCGATTTTTTTGCTGATTGAAACAAAATTTAAGCCTGCAAAGCCGAACGATCCCTTTGGTTATCTTGAGGAGGCAATAGAGCGCGTTAATTTGTGGAAAGACTTTGGAGTTCCTAACATAAAACCTCTATCGGTTGCCTGCGCCCCGAAAGAGCTTCAAGATAGCCCTTTATTGCCTGCATATTGTGCCGTGTTTTCTTTTCTTAAGCAAGTAGGAGCAAAAAAAGATTATGATGAGATTTGGAGGGATACTGAGACCCTAGATAAGAAGAAAATCTTGGGTATCTTCGATGATGAGGATATTGCTGAGTTATCATACAACGAATTAAGGGAAGAGTTAAGAAGAAGAGATTTACCAACATCGGGGCGTCGTACTACACTTGAGAAAAGGCTTAAAGAATCTCAAGAAACGCTTGAAGAGAGTGAAGAAGGTGAAGAAATCACCTGTCTTGATATCATTGTCGAAAGTCAAGATTGGTGTTTACGAAATGGAATTGAGAAGATTCGCCTTTATCAAACAAAAGAGGAGTATGAGGTTTCAATAATTATAATACCTCCAAACTTTCCTGAAATTATATTTCACCTTTTTCAGGCTTCTTATGGGCCGGGGGGATCCAAATATAAATTTTGGAACACCGAGTATAATCGAGACCAAGAAGATCAGCCGATTTCATCTGATGACTTAGCCAATCGAATGATTTTCACACCAACTGAGGCTAAATCCCAATTAATCGGCTTACGTATAGTTACTGTCTCTCCTAATGCTGAAGAGTATTCTGATACCTTAACAAGTGTAATATTTTATCTAAATGAGTATTGTAATTCATGGAAATTACTAACAAAGATGAAATTAGATTAACTTACATAAATTACCTCTGGGTAGTCGACATTGAAGGTTTTGAAGTTAATTGTCTCTATTGTTCTTGGTTCACTCCAGTCTGAGGTTAACAAAATATATTAGAAATAGTTTGGAATGTTTAAACCCTATTGAATAAACTTTTATTAAAAAACCCTCGACAAGTCCATTCCCTCATCCCAAAAATCTCTGCTTCGTTATTGGTGAGCTGTGAGGCTTTAAGAGTGCGCCGATGCGATATAATATAAATATTAGTTTGGCAATATCATCGACTAAACGGAAGAAGTGCTGGTGTCTTCTTTGAAGAAGATCATGGAGTTAGTCTGGGGGAAAGAAATTACCGCGTTATCAGAAAGCAAGATCCGAAACATGACTTTGCCTGAAGTCGAAAGAATCTCAACACTTCTGAAACGAATCAAAATCGTCTTGACAGATGCTTTTGTCTTCACAACCTGTTCCATCTTGTATCCAAAGGGGAAGGATTTCAAGGATTTTTGGACGTTAGGCTTGGAGGAAGAATATACTGATATGAAGACTGGGCAACCCATTTTCCTAGGTCTGGATCTTCTTTTAGGAATATTCCTGCGAGCTCCTCTGGACAATGTTATAATTTGGCCTCAGCCCGAACTCGGCGTTCTTCTCGACTATGCTCCCCCTCCCCTAGTGGGTGAAATCGAACCCGTCTTAAAGACGCAAATTGAACGGTATTTCGCAAGCTATGAAACAATAAAGGATATGTTTGAATCAAGAAAGTACAGATTTCAGGGAGATGTGGAACTGCAAGCCCTAAAGACCGTAGTGTTGGGATTTGATTGGGATGATCAATCGGACCGCACACATATATGGTGGAGTCAAGAAAAGGATGCTCCAATCAATCTTGGGGAGGTACCCATCTCAACTTTAATCTCAGAATTGAAGCGTTTGTGCGCTGAAAAAGGTGTAGAAGTTCTTACGCTACCTGTTTTTGTGAATGAGGCCACTCAAATCATGGGAAAGGACTTTAAAGATATATGGAATATAAGGAGAACTAAAATCTTTGCGCATATTACTCAGCGTTTCCCTCAAATTGTTGGAATCCTCCAATCCTATTATTTGGATAAAAGCACAGAGTGGCTTGATAAGGCGCTAACTGCCATTAGAAAGGAAGAATTTGAGTATGCTGTAGTTGAATCATGTAAAACTTTAGAAGCTCTGTTAAAGGTAATCTACATCTGGGATAGAAATGAAATCCCACCCGAAAAACCCCTTGGAACGCTCTATAACTTGACAAAAGAAGTTATTGAAATAAAACTGAATCCAACGATAAATTCCGCTATTTCAAACATTATTGATCCGCCTAAAATTCGAGCGAAAGCAGTTCATGCAACTGATCCAAGCCGAGGAGAGATAGAGGAATCAGATGCTGTCCATTTATACCTGCAAGTACAGTTACTAGATCGATATTTGAGATACAAACTCGGTGAGAAAATCAAGAAGGGAGTCCCACACGATTTGTTTTACAGAAGTTATTAATATATTGGTTTTTTTGAGAGTGATTGATCAAGCTGCTTATTAAACATTGAAGAACACTGGTACGCAATTTGGAGGTCATTCTTCTAATCCAAAGCGAAGTGTAGTTAGTTCCGGCTCCCTGCCGATCGAAAGTTAGATGAATTCATGTAACCAGGGGAGGGGGCAGTAGTTCATAGCAGTTCGGATCGCAGACGACTTATATCGAACACACGACGGGCGGAAGGGACCCAGCTTTATTTCTTATTACCAAACTTTAAGTATAATTTCGAACTAAAGTATATTAATGATGTCTTTCCCCGAAAGAATGTTGGAGAATTAATTCCTCCTTGGAGTGAGATTTTAAGAAATTTCCAATCTCTGAACTACTCTTATTTTTTGAAAAAAAAAAGCACAAAAATGCAAAAAACGCCAAAAAATGTGAGGATCACTGATAGAAGAAAAAACACAAAAAATATGACACTTGGGGTAGAGGTCGCCAATCGACTGGTTATTATTTGGATACATAATAACTAAATGGGATTTTTTCCCACTCTATATTCTCTGTATAGCGACCTACTACTCTAATTTCCAGTATAGCTTGAAAATAGACTTCAATTGGGAGGAGTGCTTCTGTATAGCGAATTTCAGGAACTCTTCTCACCTTATCGAGTAGATTTTTCCTACATTGAAGAAGAAGGCGTTCAGTAAGTTGTATTACATCTAATTCTCGCATATACGGGTGCCGTAAATGAATCGATTCGTGGATTATTGTGCGCATATTCGTATCAAAAAGAAGGATGAAATCTTGGCCATTGCGAGTCACTCCGCCAATATGTCCGCCCCTTTGGGGAGTGTTCCTGATTAATATGGGTGCATAAAGGATTGCTTTGGGGGGAAGAAGATTGGGTAAAGCGTTAAAGATCAAATTGATATAAAATAGCAATAATTCGGGCGGAGGAAAGAAGGTAAACAGGTAGAACAGCTTAGGGAGTTGATCGTCCTTGTTCATAATTACACCCCTTTTAATCCACAATGACTTGCCCGAGTATGTGGCGCAACACCCAGTTGTCTAACGGTGTGATACCAAAGGATTCAAGCGTGTCGGTATCGGCATGGAATAAGGCGTAATCTTGCACCAAGAGCGAACTTCCGCCCGCAATCACTTGGAAGGTCACATGGGACTCGATATGCTGGGGACTGCGGATTTGTTTGATGGCGGTCATTTTTCCAGTAGCGAGATTATGGACTTGAAGTTGCACATAGGTCTGCGTCCAAGCCAGAATAATTTGATATCAGGTATCATTTACCCAGTAGAATGCTTCGGTGCGTTCCACTTCGAGCCTATTCCGAACGCGGAGGTAATCATGATCGATCCAACAATAAAAGTTTGTGTCGGCGTAGAAGTCAATCTTGCAGTCACTAATGTCAGCGAATTTGACCGTCGCTGTCAAGACACAATACGCATAGGTCTTCTTGGACATCATCTGCTGGTCAGCAGGGATGGTGACTTGTCCTTGTGCTGCCCACGAAAATCCAATATCGTCGGTGAAGAAGTTCCAGCGGCGGGTATCCTACCCGACTAAGGGATCGCCATCCAGAAGTGTTTCCACATCCGGGTGATCTTGGGCTAACCTTTCACCTTCACGTTCTGATAAGAGGAGGGTGTGTTCAGAGGAAGAGGTTGACAAGTATCACGCATGGAAATAGGATGGAGTCAGGTCAGAGGATATGCGTTTTTTTTACGCCTTTTTAAGGCGCCGCATATATGTGGGGGTTCGTTTTGTTTAATGAAGAACCCAACAGGCTCTTCTCTTGCTCAGGGTAGAAGTCAAGGGAGCGTCTATCCGGTGGCTTTACAAACATGGCACAATAGGCGGTCTCGATTTGTATCTCAATTCTTCGATTTGTCGAAGAAACTCTGCATCTACAAAGCTTTGATAGATATACTTTATTTGCTGCCCACAACATTGATATCCAAGATATACCTGTTGCAAATCAATTTATTGTAAAAGTTGGTTCTGAAGAGGTAACAAGAACAAAAACCGAAATGGTTTCGGTCTTTACTCTTCTAAAAACCCCGGAAAAGAAAGGTAGAGCTCAATTTTTGAAGACGCACTTGGAGGGCAACAAGCTATAGAACCTATCAGAAAGTTTTTCAGGGTTTAAACGTCGAGAAAAACCGTTTTAAAAAAGAACATTCAAGTCGGGTTGCCAGATAAAGTACGCATGCTACGTCAGAAAACCCACCTCTATAATCCCCTCCTCCTCCCCGGTGAATTTGAATCGTTATTGTCCGATTCAGGACTTCATGTTTGAGAATGGGCTCGTGCGCGGGCTTTATGTGAAAGAAGCAGCAATACTTAAATGGGTTAACATATATTAACTGTGCTATATATATTCTAACATTTGAAGGAGGCGAGATCCGAGGACCTCCCTTGGATAAGGAAAGGAGTTACAAGGAAAAATCTAGATTAAGCCTGATTCAAGAGTTAGGTTTATGAAGCAGTCTGATATTAATTAGCAGGTTGGATTAAGATTAAACTAATAAAAATGCATAATTAACTCCAAACAACTAATGGGAGTAAATAAATGCCGTGGAATTTAGTAGATCCACTAAACGATGCAAGATTAGAAGATCCAATCACAGGAAAGCGTAGAATATTTTATCTCCCATTAGTAAGTATTCCACTCGGTTTGGAGGCTGTAGAGACTGGAAATTCATTAAATCAAATTGAAAATACTTCATCTAATGCATCTGATGACATTATTAAACCCTACAAAAAGTATTACTACGCTTTACGAACGGAAAATCCCAATAGGATTTATTCCAGAACTGCAAAAGCAGCTGTTGGTTTCGCTTACGATTATAGCTCTCCTGAAGAACCGATTTGGCAACGGGCGGGATGGGTGAAATTAGATTTTAATGACGATGAACACCCTTGGTCTGATGATATCGCTCCAGATCAAATTCTTGCAATTTTATTAGACGTTTCATTAACTAAATCCAATGTTTCTGCAATGATAAAACCAAAAGAAGCAGACAGAGAGTTTATAAGTCTTTCACAATGGTTAGGGCACCCTATTTTTGATGAAGTAGATAATGCGTGGAAATACAGGTATTATGACACAACAGCAGATTCGAGCAACGAATATACCTACCGTCTCAAGCTAATGAGTAAGGTAAGTTTGTTGTTAATTCAGTACAAGAACGAACTGTTCCAGTTCCTAATGGAGGACCATAAATGGCTGAGAAGTGGAACTTGGTCGACTTGTTAAGCGAACAAAATTCTGAAGACCCGGCTTCAGGAAAACGCAGGAGATTCTATCTCCCATTTGCAAGTGTACCACCGGGAATGGCAGATATAAACAGAACTATCACGGTTAACAAGAATCTATTCCATCCAGAAGATGGTCAACTAATTCCACATGATTTTCCATTTTTCAATATTGAAATCAAGCTGCCACCGGGATCGCATTTCTCTGATGATGGGGTTCTACCTGATCCTGCAATTCGCTTACATGCAATTTCAGATGGATTCATTACGTTTAAACCAGCTACAGATCCTACTAAAAATAGCTTAATTTTGGAGATACTCATACTTCAATTTTATCAATTAATGCTTTCTAAAGTAAAGTGGTGGAGACGTTGGGTAGAAGCAGGTTGTATTCCACATACTATTATTTATGAAAATATTAATAAAGCTCATCTTGCACTTTTACTTAATACAATCCAAGCACCCATAACTGGATCGAGTGATGTCAATGGGGAGTCAATTTTTGGATTGAAATTCCCTGTAGAGCTCACACAAGACGATAAACCAAATTTTATTGCTGAATTTTTAGCTGGTAATCAAGAGACATTCTTAAGAGCCGAAGCTGGCGCTTACATTGGAAAAGTAGCAGCAAAAGATCCTGCTGAAGCTAATAATCCAAATTCTGACAAAAAATTATCTATTAAAGTTCTCTATCATGATCACACGGATTCACAACCTCACATGATGAATCCTCGTGAACTCTTTCATCTCCTATTTGGTGACAAATCAATCGATTATGGTGGTTCTTATGAAGCTCGAAATCATCCACTTCTTTTACGAATAAATGAGGTTGGGCAGAGTCAAAATGATAGAATTGAATCTAAACGAATGTTACTTCGACCACCACTACGGACTTGGGCGCGTTTGAGATGGGAGGCCGATCAAGAAGTTACTGTGGAGGAGTATAGGAAGCAATGGGGAAGATACATAGATGGAGATGAACTACAGGGTGATCAGGTAATTGGTTCAGATAGATTTTATCTATCAAGGGAACATACAATAGGAGTCTTATCCGGACGAGGATTTTTTGATGGACCTTATAATGAAAATAAATGTAATCTTTTTGTTTCTGATATCTGTTTAAGGGCGGGGTATAGAGTAAGAGCATTAATTGATGATAACGACTATGTAGCTTATTATAGGGTTGGTGATTATGCCAATAATGCTATAAAATTTGTAGACTATCGTGATAAAGAGGGTTATGCCGAAATAAGAAATAGCAATGGAAAATTGTGGGGAAGAAAATGGGCCTTAAAGTTTGTGCGCATAGATCTTGGGAGTGATAGAACAGAAGAACTTAATAGAATGATGAAGGAGGAAGGTCGCTGTTTTATTCTATTGTTACATAGACTAGATGGTACTTCTGGACATATTGCAATTGTAAAATTAGCTTTAAAGGATCCCGAAGAAATGGGACGATCACCATTATGGCGTAAACCCCCTGCTAATGGTCTGAACAAGCTTAAGGCACAGTATTATGAAGCAGTTCTAGATGGCGCAAAAGATCGGGAAATGTACCGCAGAATAATTCCTTATTATGATTTATTTCTTGTTGAATTATGTCCTGGAAAGGATCCTGATACTTTAAGTGGTCTAGCAGACCTAATTGTCCTTAACTAGGTATATTAAAATTGGAAAAATGAATGAGGTGTAATAATGTCAAATTACTCTGCATCTATAACCGATTTTCTTGAATTATTCCCGGAATTAGATTCATTAATAAACTCAATTTCAGATTCACTCCAAAAAATAGGTATAAGTGGAGTTTCTATATCTATTAATGGAACTTCATCCAGTATATGGGGAGATCCTCCTCCTTTACTTAATCATGATGATTATTTAGCAACCCTTGATCCTCCAGACTATCTCCAAGCTTATGAAGAATTAGACAACCCTCTCATAGATCCAACTGTAATTTTATCTGAACCAGCTCCAGAGGACATTTCGATAAATGAGGGAATATACACACCTAGCCAGTATACACTCACTCTCCTATTAAAAGTCCTAAGTGAGGTTGTAATCCAATTTGCAGGCTTTGATGCAATTAGTCTTGTTTTGAATCCAAGTGGATTTGAAGCAAGTATAACGTTCACTGATGATCAATTTATAAATTTAGGAGTTGGAATAGGAGTTGGAATCAGATTTTCATCTGATTATTTGCAACCTATGAAAAAAATCACGGAATCTGGTGGAAATGTACAATACGAACCGGATGAAAGTCGTGATTATGTTCAAGTTGAAATAGCTAGTGCCACGATAACAGTCGATGCAGAAGGCGATTTTGATGTTGAGGGAGGTTTAGGGTTTCAAATAGATGGTCCTGTGATGATTGGGGAAACAGGAATTATTTTGGAAAACCTTGATATTGAATTGAATTTATCTGGAACTGGGGCTCGACCCGCTGGAACTCCTGATGATTGGAAGGGATTCATGATTAACAGTGCAAAATTGGCCATTCCAGATCTTTTTTCGGGATCTATTGATATCACAGGCCTCGGGATTGGGAGTGGGGGAGTCAGTGGCCACATTGGAGCCAACTTACACATTGATGTCGATGAGGAACGCAAAAATTTTCGGGATTCTACTGAATTGAAAGTCTCCCTTTTTGGAGGAAAATTTGAAGCGGCTCTAGGCGGAGTAGGTATTACCTTCCTTGAAAATGTACCAACGGAATTTTCTGTTGGAGGCGCCTTGAAACTACCAGTATTCGAAAGAATTGTACGGTTTAACATTGGTATAGGAGATGATGGAGAGTATATTGGTCAAGTTTCAGGGTATGCTGCTGGTGAGAAAATTTTATTATTTGGCTCTCCTCCTGAGGAAACCCATTTAATGTTGGAAAGCGTTTCAGTCAGTCGCCAACCACCAGACACGTACGAACTTGCTCTTAGGGATGTTGATTTAGCGATTAAACCCGGCGATGATGGGTTACTACAAGAAATTCTTCCTGCAGATGGAATTACCGCGACTGTTGGGGATGATGGAGACCTTATCTTAGGATATTCGTCAAGCCGCGGAGTCTATTTTGAAGGAGGTAGCATTGAGATTGCTATCCCTCTTCATAAAACATTTGGGCCCGTCACACTTGATGTTCTGTACATTGGATTTAGTTCTTCTGGTTCAACTACGCTTTTAGAATTAGCCGCTACTTTAGGGGCGAAAATTGGTCCGGTGAGTGGGAGTATTGATAGAATGGGTATTGCCTTGCCCATCACTCCCAACGATAATGGCAATTTTGGACCTGTGGATATTGGATCTCCCAGATTCAAATTTCCTGATGGGATAGCTCTAGGATTTTCTGGTAATGGGATAACGGGTGGAGGCTCTATTTTTCGAAACGAAACCCAATATGCGGGTTCGTTTGAACTTAAACTCACTACTTTTGGTATAACAGCCCTTGCAGTGATTGACACCGAACCCGTTTTTTCTTTCATTGTTGCTATCTTTGCGGAGTTAAATATCCAACTAGGAGCTGGGTTCAAACTTTCAAAGGTGGGCGGTCTTCTAGGTATTCATAGGACGGTGTCTCATCAAACCATCGCTCCAGGAATTCAAGCTGGAATCCTTGACGACCTTTTATTTCCTACTAATGTCGTTGAAAATGCCCCTCGTGTTGTTCAAAACTATGCAGCTGCTTTTCCAGTGCGAAGAGATCAATATTTATTTGGCCCCGCGGTACAAGTTGGATACGGGACCCCCACATTAATTTCAGCTAGTCTTGCTATCCTTCTGGAATTCCCCGATCCGTTTGCTATTACCATTTTAGGAAAAATCACCTCAAAAATTCCTGAAGCGGAACCAATCGTGCAACTGAATCTTGGAATAGTGGGTGTAATTGACTTTCCAAATAGGTATATGGCCATGTATGGATCATTATACGATTCTCGTCTACTTAGGTTCACACTTTCGGGAAATATGGCAATGACTCTGAGCTGGGGCTCAGAGAAGAACTTTATTTTTAGTATTGGCGGATTTCACCCGAGATACAAAAAACCTGAAAATTTTCCACCATTTGGAGCACCCCCCCTCAGACGATTGCAAATAGCTTTTTCAAACTATGTGACTCTAGAGACGTATTTGGCGATAACAACAAATACATTTCAAGTTGGTGCTCGAGTTGATGCACGATTTTCAGGTGCCGGAGCTAAAATACATGGATATCTTGGGTTTGACGCATTAATTCAATTTTCTCCTCTTTATTATAAAGTTGAAGTTGCATCTGGATTTTCTGTTAAATTCAAAGGAAGATCTCTTGCCAATATAGAATTTGCTGGGTCTTTAAAAGGACCAAATCCTCATAAAATTAAAGGAAAAGCATCTTTTTCGATTTTATGGTGGGATGTTAAAGTTAAAGTAAAAAAGACCTTTGGTCAAGAGAAACGGGAAGTAGTAGAAAAAAATGATCCTTGGGAACTATTAGAACCCGCAGTTAATCGTCCAGAGAGCTGGGAACCTATTGTACCTCAATGGGCGCAGAAAGGAGTAGTATTTAGAGACGCTTCTAAAGTTCTTGGATTAGTTCATCCTTTAGGACAATTAAAGTTCTCACAAAACGCTGTACCTATTAATTATACAATTGATTGGGTAGTAACCGGAGCGCCTAAGAATTTTTCAAGATTTGAATTAAATACTAATGGTCCAAACTTGATCACTTCTACTGCCCAAGATTATTTTGCTCCTGCGCATTGGACGAAACTAAGTCAAAGTGAGAAGTTAACCGCTAAATCAACAGATCTAATGGATTCGGGTATAATCATAGAAACCGATGCAGTCGATTTTGATCTAGATTCTCCCTCCCAACGCGAGATGAGTTATGAAACTGTTGTTCATTCCAAGTTTGAGGAAAGAAGAAAGGTTACTGTAGCCTCTTTCAAACCTAACCTTTTGCAGATTACTTTACTTCAAATGTCAGCTACCGCTTATCGAGTTAATTCACTAAATCACATCTCTACACAATATAATTATGGTCATATTGAGCCTGCAACGGCAGTATCGAATGAAAACTTTGTGACTGTTGATGGAAATCTTGAGAAAGTGACAGAAGCAGAGTTAGTTGGATCGTTTAGCCAAGCAGTTACCCGGAATAAATTACAAGATTATCAGCGTTCACATCTCGAGGATATGCGAGAGTTCCAAGTAATTTCCGAATTTGAATTAGAGGGAGCGATCTTATGAGTTTAACGCAATTGGGTAAATATACGTTTTTGCCATGGATTAGATCAGGGATAGGAACTTTAATTACCGTCGATGAGGATACTCTAGTAGATCCTAGGGCTACAATCAATGTACAAGCGAATATTCGCAGGTTTGATCTCGCTGGTAATGAAGCTGCAGCATATCCAGTCCAAAGTGGAGAAATGAAGATTCATGGACCTGGAGATGTCCAAGGGCTCATCAAAAATATAATTATAAGACGTTACCCTAAACCGAATACTCCTAATGCCGAAGAAAACAAATTTGCGTTAGTGGAATTCTCGCAGGGGGATTTCCCATGGCGATTTACACCAGTTAAACCGAAAAATTCAGCTCCAGCACAACTTCGTCCATGGCTTTGCTTAATTGTTTTGAAACAAGAAGAGTTTAATGGCCCTACTACTGGCAGTCTATTACCACAAATAACTATTCTCAACCCACAAAACTCTTTACCGGATTTAGCCCAAATTTGGGCATGGGCACATTGCCAAATCACTGAAGAGGTAAATGATCCTGACCGATTAAGTGAAATATTAAGATTTGAGCCGTATAAGGTAACTTCGAGGATCCTTTGCCCACGTAAGCTCGATCCTTTAACAAAATATTATGCGTTTCTTGTTCCAACATTTGAAGCCGGCAGATTGGCTAGTCTTGATCTAGGATCAGAAAATTTGTCTGGAATTCAATTAGCATGGGATGTCTCGCAGACAAATCCATTACTTATTGGTGTTTATGATTGGTGGACTTTTACTACTGGACCTGCGGGGGACTTTGAATCACTTGTACGAAAACTTCATCCTGATATTTTGGATGAAACCGTAGGTATCCGAGATCTTGATCTAACTGATCATAATTTTACCCCTGAAATTCCCCCGCTGTCTAAACCACTTAGTTTGGGAGGAGCCTTATGGTCGAAAGAAGCTTTTGAAAAACGAAAACAAATTGACGTTTTCAATTATACAGTAACTAATCCAGGTTCCGATAGTCCAACTTCAGATGAAATTAAAGCGCTGATTATTAAAGAAAGAACATATATTGATATAGATGAAAAATTTAGATGGAATATTCATAATCCGAGAGCTACTGCTGAGGATCCAATTATTTCCTTACCAAAATATGGAAAGTGGCATGCGGGAAAGCGGTTGGTTACTAGGATTACAAGTGATCCTCAAGATTATAAATGGATAGATGATCTGGGTACCGAGTACTGGGTACCGAGTGATTTGCTGAATAAAATTCGAAATGATCCCCCATATCCATGGTTTGAGCAGCTAAATTTAGATCCTGCGAATCGCGCAGCTACGGGTCTTGGGACCGCAATCATTCAACAACTACAAGAAGAAATAATGGCTGCTGCTTGGGATCAAGCAGGGGAGATACTTGCTGTCAACAATTTGCTTAAGTGGGCCCAGCTTGCCCGAATAGTTTCAGAAAATTTATATGAAAAATCTTTTCAACATATGACCCCTGATGGGTTAATCCTTCTGACTTCACCCTTACATCGTAAATTAAAACATAAAGAAAATAATAAACTGTTTCATAAAATTTTTCAGGATAGTCCCATTCCGTATGCGTTCTTCTCTCCAGCATTTAAAAGACTGATTCGCCGACGCGGTAAAGTTCACCGGAAATTCTTTAATTCCGATAACATTCTGACAAACAATCTCCTTCATATCTTTAATACTAATCCTTCAAATCCCGATCCTAATCCTGCAACAAGCGACGATTTGTTGACATTTGATAATGCGTTACAAGATGCAAGTCTGGAATTACAAGACGCAACTGAACAAGATTTTCAACAATCCATTTCCTCTTGGTGGAAGAAACTTCTTCTTTGGTTAATGTATTGGAGTTGTCGAATCATCATATTATACCCGATTTGCCTCCTTCTCAGATTCATCATTAGACTATTATTTAGGTATCCAATGAATGATCCATTATATGATCCAAGAAATGTTGAAACTTTTCGACGTGAAGCAGAGAATATAGAAGCAACTATTCCACTGGCTAGTGATACAATTCCGTATATTCAAGGTGAAATTGTCCCATTAGAACAAATTCATACAAAATTGTTAACAGGATTGCATCCTCACCGTACAATTCAGTTAAAAATCTTAACACAGGTGAAGAGACCAACTCGATGGAATGAGGAATCTAAAGACAAACTAAATCCTAATATCATGGCTTATTTCAAAATAAAACGCCCGATGTATGAACCATTACGTGATATTTCACAGGAGTTATTATTACCCGGGGTAGGAGAAATTAAACAGAATATTATCAGTTTACTTCAGACGAATTCAGTTTTTGTTTATAGCCTTTTAACTGGATGTAATCATGAAACCGCACGAGAATGTTTGTGGCGAGAATTTCCAACGGATTTACGAGGTTCATTTATTCGACAATTTTGGGATCCAGAAATTGCAGTTATGAGAGAGCGTCTAGAAAAGTTAAAACAAACTGGGAAAAATATTAGAGATAAATTGACTCCTGAAGAGGAAGAAGAAATCGTAGAAAAATATCGTGACATACCTGAAATTCATAAGTGGAAGAACATATCGCTAGGAGAAAGCTTAACCGATACTTCAGGAGAAAGAACGGTCCTTATTATCAAAGGAGAGGTGTTACGACGATATCCATCAACCGCTATCTATGCCATTCGCGGTATCTTTCACCAATATACGGAAGGAGCGGAGGAGGTACCGACAGTCGCCCTTCCAACCGTAGAAAAACCAAATGGAGATCTTTATTACCCAGAAAAAGCAGAAAATGAGGAAGTAAAATATCCAATTTTTCGAGGTACAATAGAACCCGATATCACCTTTTTTGGATTTGACATTCCCCCAGAAGAGGTTCGTGGTAATCTAGATGACAGATCAAACGATCAGAATGCTGGTTGGTTTTTTGTTATCCAAGAACAACCCTCTGAACCCGTATTTGGCTTAGATTTACCAGTCGGTGACTCTCCTGGAGCCATCAACAATTGGAATGATCTGACATGGAGTCATGTCAGTTTATCTTCCTCTCGGCATATTAAAATCAAAGATGCTAATGAACATAGTGAGCTAAAACAAAATGGTAATGGAAGAATTTTATCTTATATGTCTGGAGTGGAGTGGGGAGCTGACGCGGCTGATATGGCGAACATCACATTACAAATGCCTGTACGAGTAGCTACTCACGCATCAGAAATGGTAGAAGAATAAAAGAAGGTACGATTAATGATTGATCTGGGACCAGAATATCCAATATTGTTATTTCCAATAAGAATAGAAACAAAATACGCTGAGGAGGCTGGTGTAAAGAAACTACGAATCCGCTTCTTCCCTGATCAGGTTTCAATTGAGGGTTTGGATCCTAGACTTACGCAGGAAGAATACGATGATGCCAAAGCATACTGGGAAGAAGTGGGAAAGTATGTAGGTACAAGTGAATTTGAAACAAAACGGAATGAGGTGTGGTTAACACTTGTGGAGGAGTATGATTGCTATAGAGCAAGTTATATTGTAAAGAAAGTTATAAATTACGATCCAACAACAGATCCTGATCCAGAAAGCCCGATAATTCGCCCAGTATCCGAATTTGAATTCCGGAGTACAGAAGACCATGTATCCGCTAGTTATAACACACTCCCTAAAAAGTTTATAATCTATGGGGAGTATAATGATTCGGCTTTAACTCCTTTAGAACATATTGTCACCGAACCTACACTAGTAGCCGGGTTGAAGGTTAGTCCTCTTCCAATAGTTGTTAAAGCATTTGAGGGATCCATTCAGGCTCCTGTTGCGCCTCTACCGCCGCCATCCGATGATCCTTATGAAGATCTTGACGAAGAATTGAAATGGATGTCTAATTTTGAGGAGGCCAAGAATAAAGGAATGGCTGCGGAAATACCACAAACTGATCAAGAATATGATAGTGGCTTTAAATATCTCATAGTTTATGGAGTGAGGGATCACCAAACTCCTCAAGAAACAAAAGCAATGATTAAAAAGCTCTTTAATTCTCACCATTATGACCATGGTTTTAGTTTTCTCAAACAAAATACTCCTACAAATTTAATAGACGGACAGAATGACGAATTTTCCTCTGCTGATCCGGAGCCGGTAAATTGGCGGAATGATGAATTTACCCGACTCGAAGACGGTTCGGATGGAAAACTGTTTGAAAAAATTTTAGGTCTCGATTTTGTAGCCCAGGGCGTTCAAAATGCTAATATTCGTGAACAAATAGAATCTAAAAATATGGCTTCAGCACTGTTTCCAGCAGTTCTGGGTTATTATTTTCAACGATTTTTATTTCACAATGAACTTCCCAATCCAATTCCTCTTGCTACTCTTAAATCGTTTTTTGAAAATTATGTCTCTCCACCGGGCATTGTATTTCGGATAGGGCAGGTACCATATGGAGTACTACCAACAACAATCTTAAACCAATGGATAGATCAAGAACTAATTCCTCGAACAGATTATGTGAAGACTTTTTTTGGTAAGTTACAAGAAACTTGGTTGAAACTTGCTGAAGAAGTTCCTTCCGTAATGAATCCAGAAGTAGATGTAACGCCAGAACAGAATTTGATTAATATTCTCTCAATGGATGCTCATTCTCATTCATATTATGTTAGAGGAGTCCGATTATTACAATACGTATATTTTCTTGTATCTTATTTTTTTAGCTATCGTAAACCTTTTTCAGAGCTTCAAAATCTCCATAAAGAAAAAGCGGCTGCACTGTGGAATCAGACATTTAGCCATTCTGAAGACCAAAACCCAACTAACCTCGAATCATGGTTCTATAATGTAGTACCAGGCGATGGCATTTCAGAATTAACTTATCCGCTTGTTGGAGATCCAAAATACATTAATGAATTAATAGACAATATTGATGAATACTATAGGAAAACAGAAGATGAACATGTAGCCAATTATCAAGACACTCCCTTATTACAAAAGCTGTTAATCTTTTCAGCAAACTTTTTAGGAACATATAACATCGAAGATAATCAAAAACAGGAATTCATTGACAATCTTACTGTTTTATCACAATTAAGCCCTGAAAAGTTAGAACTTCTATTGTTAAAAACATTAGATTACACATCATATCGATTGGACAGTTGGTTGACAGCTTTTGCGGCTCAAAGGCTACAGCAATTACGTTCTAACCCGGCGAATAAAAAAGGCTTATATCTTGGAGTATTTGGCTGGATAGAAAATTTAAAACCCAATGAAAAAAGTCCTGCTTACGAGGGAGGATACATACATGGGTTTTCGCACGCCCATGCTAGCGCCTTGGCAATTGCTCGGGACGGCTATCTTAATCAGTTGAGTGATCCCGAAAAAAAAGATCTTCTAAAAATCAATCTTAATTCGGAGCGTACAAGAAACGCATTAGAAACATGCCAGGCTTTACAGAACATACCGTTGTCTGAATTTCTAGGAATGAAATTAGAAAGAAGGTTACATGATGCAGACCTGGATTATGTGATAGATGAATTTAGAACCCACTTTCCTCTACAGACCGATGATATTGAAGAATTATCAGAGGTTGTTGACGAAACACGGGAAAGAGTCGTTCCACGAAACTTGACAAATGGTTTGCAAGTTCAAGAGCACTGGAAACGTCTTAAAGATTCATTAAATGGCATATCAATTCAAAATTTCCTAAGAACTGATGAAACTTGGAAGCCCTTCTATGACGACATCCAAAGGTACTTTTCAAGCAATCCAAATCTTATAGCCAAGCTTAGTTCTCATTTAAACTATTTACTTGATATTGTTGACGGATTATCGGATCTACTCTTGCTTGAAAGTCTCTATCAAGTTGTAAATCTCAAATTTGATCATTCTGCTGCCGTTTTAGATGGAATGAGCGGCGATGGTCAAATTCCCCCTCTTGAATCTCCATACATTCCAATAACTGGGCCACGAATAACACGGAGAATAATTCTTCCGATTGTAATAGATCCATTTACTGTGGGAACTCTCACTGTTCCAGCGGCAGATAGTAATCCTGTTGAGATGAATCCAAAGAAATTGGCTGAACCGCATTTTAATAATATCCTTGCAAGTTATTACGGGGATCTTCGATTCTGGATATCTGAAAAAGATGAAGATGGAACTGTCACGAACACAGCTGAAGTTACTTTATCCGACTTAAATTTAGAACCTATTGATTTATTGTTTATTCATGAACCTGAACTACGAAACAGACTTCTATATTATGGCAGAAATAATCTGACTTGGCAAAATGTTGAGATAAACGATTTCAAAAAACCATCCAATGAAGGAACGGATAAAATCTCTTTTTCAGAAGCTCAATTTATGATCAATTCCCTAAAACAGCTTGTCGGTAAAGGACAACCCCTAAGGTATGGCCATTTAGTTTCACCTCAAGGGAATGACCTAAATTACAAGATCTTTGAAGAATTATTTGAATTATTAGTTCGTTTATTGAATGTGGTGCATTTACTTCGTTATGTATGTCTAGAGTTAGGCAATGCCAAAGCTAATGACACAGATCTGGCAAGAAAAAGGGCAGCTCTTCTGCATGCAAGTTTCTTTGGAGTTTTATCCTCAGTTCCACTTACCCGAGAGGAAACGATTCTAGAAACAGCTGCTGATTTAAACAGTAGAATCAATTTAATTGAGGCTGAGTTGAGCAACAGATTGGAACCCATCATACAAGAATTGTTTGTTAAACTGAAAGCATATGGTATAACTGATGATATTATTGATGATATTACCACTTTTAAGGCAATTCTTGATTTCTTTGGTCCCAAAGTCACTGATACAAATACATTAATCGACTGGATCCATAGTCTAGTAGGAAACGCCAGTTTGACCCCTCAAGAAAACGAGCAAAACCGTCGAGAGTTTGCATCATTCCTATTGGAACGCTTATTGGATGCATTCAAGGGAATATTCAGGAATAACACGTTTCTTGTGCTTCCTCTATTTTCTCCTTTCAAAGTAATGCTAGAAAACTTGGAAAACAATAATGAAATCAATAAAAAAGGTCATAAATGGATGCAAAAGAATTCTTATGTAAGACCGAGGTTAAAATTGTTTGACCGAGTCCTAGATTACAACGAAATATTTGAAACGGCCACTTTTTCGTTTTATTATGATCCCCAAAAATTTTCTCGAAGTTCAGATGAAATCTTGCAGAACGAAGAAAATCCTGTAGTACTTCTGGCAATTTCCTCTCATGGCTCCAGAGTCGCTAGTCCTCCTAGTTTTCCTCCAACCTCCGATTCAAATAAAAAGTTAGCTGGGCTCGTACTAGATGATTATACCGAAAAAATTGTCCATCCTGAACAAGAAACAGTTGTAGCATTTCATCATAATAGTCCTAATGCGGAGCCCCCCCACTGTTTGTTATTAGGTGTATCTCCGAATGATAACGATAACTGGACTAAAGAAATGGTTAGGGACGTAATTCTGGAAGCATTAAAACTCGCCAAAATTCGTTCTGTTGATTATAGATCCTTAAAAGGATTATCAAATTTTCTTTCTTTAACTACACTTAACTCCTATGGTGATGAGGTGTATACAAATCTGTACGGTTTGTCCTGAAAGAGAATCCCAAGTGAATTGAGTATTAGTTGAGGAATTAATAATGAATCAAACCTTAAAGCCGGATCTTAGTTGGGCTAAAGCCCCTAGCGTCCTTCGCGGCCCTCGCGGCTTATTACAATTTCAACTGCTCAGTTGGCAAAGATTAGAACCACATTCCCGAAGCAGTGATATTTCCAAGGGAGTTCAAGCAACTATTCATGATCCGGCATGGCTGCTATCAAGGCAATTAGTTTTAGGAGAATTTGAAGGAGAGGATGCTGCTTCAGTTGTCTATGTAAGAATGTCTGAAAATCATGATCAGATACATAAAATTATTATCGGAGGGGAAAATCTGGATTATGATCCAGAAATACCTCTGGAAGTTCTTATTGAAAAAACCAACTTGGAAGTCGCTACTTCTGATTCATCTGGGAAGCGAGACAAAAAACTTGATCTTCAAATGCGTGTAAAATTAGGTTTACAGTTTTTCAAGGAAATGAAAACAAGATTACAAGGAGTACTTAATTCAGATGAGATTGTTGCCCTAAAAAATTATCTTGCAGGTCAAGATGGTTATTTATTTCAGTTAAATGACCATCAAGCAAGATTTGAACTTAGTATTACTCATGATTTTTGTTCGATGATACAAAAGAGAGTTATCGACATCTATCAAGCATTTAATTCTGAAAATCTAGGTCCTGAATTACTGGGAAAGCTAGAAACATATTATAGCTCCAGAGATCCTGAATTCATAAATAATGTCGTGACAGCACTCCTTGAAGCGTATAAAAACTTATTAGACTGGTGGAACGGTTCTAATAGTGAAACCCCATTTTTTGAAAAACCTACAAGTGATCATTCAGCTTGGGACCCTAGTAAACTGGAATATAAGTTTAAAGTACAAGTAGGGCCTGATAATAACAAGCTTATCTGTGTAGCGGAAAGATATAAAGAGGATCACCTAAGTTGGCATTCATTCACTATAGAAAGCCATTCAGATAATTTCTTGCTTCCAGAAAGTTCTGATAATCCTCGTATTGTAATTCCACGGCATCTTCGGGTACCTGGACAACCTGTGAAGAGATATTGGAACTTTGAAGATTCTTATGTAAATTTTGGCGCAATAACACCGAAAATCACAAATATCGCCACTTTGCTTCTCCTAGAGTTTTCATTTGTTCACTCCGCTGATTGGTATGTAATCCCCCTGACGATGCAGATGGGAACTCTTAGTCAAATTCAAGAATTGAAAGTTGTAGATACTTTTGGGGATGAAATAGAAATCAACCCTGCAGGACAAACATCTCAAGAGCAAGAATTGCTAGATGAAGACGCAGCCTGGGATTCCTGGAACCCTTTTACACTTTCAAAAAAATATCAATATGGAACACGGTTGAATTCCAATTATCTCTTTTTACCGCCAGTTATTAGTGATCTTACAATTGGACCCCATCATGAAGAGATCAAATTCTTACGAGATGAAGTAGCCAATCTTGCTTGGGCGATTGAAAAAACATATCGAACCTTATATGGAGAAGCGATTTCGGGTTACGAGCACTATCATTATCGTAAGAATCAATTAATCCAAAATGAAGCTGAGATTCAAGCAGGAAGTAAAAATGCCCTTAAATTTACCTTTATGACCGATGTTCCATGGAATTGGATTCCATTCATTCCAGTTCATGGAGCAAAATTTTCGAGTGCCGATTATCCTGATCATCGCCAAATAGTATATCAACGAGGAGCCATGATCAACCGATATACTGATACTCCCGAACCAATTCGACCTAACTCGCGATTATTAAATGAAGTTCCATCCCCTTATTTCGTCGATGAATCAATAATTCCAAGAACGGGTTTAATTTTATCGGAAAGATTTCAACGAACTGTGTGGTTTAATGGAAAGGACTTTCTTTGGATAGGACAAAAGAAGATGATAGGAACTGGTGAGGGATACAGCGGTTTAATTTTTGATAAGGTTTCTCTACCTTGAAAGGGAAAGGAATCCGTCTCTATTTAAGGTTGGAAAAATATATATGTAATTAATAGGTGTATTTGAAGCATGGTGTGTCTCTGTCTATAATGAGAAATTAGAGAGGGTTTTGAATAGTAGATTGATCTTAATTCACACTAAGAGAGTGTTGGAGGAGTAGATAATTAGGAGACAAATGGTGGAGACGCATTTTATGGGAGGTTTAAAGGCTATAGTAACAGCGGGTATAGAAGTAATTGACGGTTTCATTACTATAAGGCGAGAATTGCCAAAACTACCTCCCCCGTTAAACTATATTAATTTGCGAGTCAGTTGTTGATATTCATGGATATTACATATGATGTGGCTGCAATCATAAGTGCTATAGTTTGGCCTCTGATTATAGTGATAGTACTATTAGCTTATCGTAAGAATATACTTGCGATATTGCCGTATGTTAAGAAGGTATCCTTTGCAGGATTGACGATTGAGCTTGCAGAAGTTAAGGCATTTTCGCCTAGGTGGTCTATGGGCTCAATTGATGTACGGCAAATGAAGGGTGTTGATATCGATAAGAGTTATGTGCAGTACTTTATAGATCAGTTAACAGGCACTACCACTGCGGACTACGCCGTTATCGATCTGGGTAAAGGGGATAAGTGGCTCAGTTCTAGGCTTTTTATCCTTGCAATTTTGCTTGGGAGGATGATAGGCCTTAAATCATTTGTTTTCGTGGAAACGATGCCAAATTTGAGAAGGAAATACATTGGTTGGGCTGAACCTAGCAAAATACGTTGGGCATTTGCTATAGAATTTCCTTGGATGGAAGAAGCATTTGGAAAAGCGTATGGGAATCTTCCGGAAATTCAAATTGTATCCAAAACGGGTAAGCTTGGGTCTCGCTTCAATTCAGATGATCCATTTCAAGCGATTAACCTACTTCAAAATTTTGTATTTGAAAATAACAAGGACCCCCCTCCACTAATTAACGATAACGAATGGGTCTCCATTGGCCCTGAAGGACCTGAACAGTATTTGGAACATGCTCAATGGCTAAATGGCGATAGTATTGAAGACCTTCTTGAAAAGGATCTGAACAAATCTTATCTTGTTTCAAGTAAGCTGAAGGATATGAGTGAATCTGACCAGATCCGGCAGATGCTTTTACAATCAGGACGCTATGTTGCGATTACACGAGACGATATGAGATTTGAGAAGCTAATAGATCGATATATACTGCTAGAGAAGGTATCTAAGAGCTTATTAAGGGAAAAATGAATATGTTGGGGGGTGGTCAAAAATACGTTTTTATAGTAATACCTCCCAAATTCGCTCCCCACTTCCTCATATTGGTGATTCTGTTGGATAGCGGCTTTGGCTCCGCGTTGGAGTGGATGAATAAAGAAACACACGAAACAAACCATATCTCTAGTGGATCATCTGTTAATCCCGACATAACATCATCGTTGCGTGCATAGGGGAGTTTCCTCGTCATACAATAGCGTTTTAAATCGTCAAAGAATTCTGATTGAATTGTAGCATTTATTGTTCCGGCTCCCTGCCGATCGTAAATTAGATGAATTCATGTAACCAGGGGCGACGGCCGTTCTGATGAGAAGAAGGCGTGTTCAGGACGTGTTCACGCGACATTATGTATGATCTTACTGAGGGAAGCCAGGAGGTCTAGAGACTTCGAATTGGGTCGCAGGTCATCTTTCTGAGAGTCCCTCCCGGCGAATTAACTAACCAATCGTATTCAAGCTCACAAGAACCAAGACAATAGCGAGTAGCAGATAATTTACAATCAACGCGAGGAGGGTGGCCCGTTCCCACGAAAGATGCTTCAAATCGCTTATAGCGGCAGATATTACTAGCACACTCCAAATCTGCGCCCCAACCTCCACAAGTAGAAGAGTTCCGGAGCTGATGGATTCTATGAGCTCCAATCGCGTTAGAAGAAAAACTAAAACTCCCAGAACTCCCGGTAGAACAAATATCAATGAACACGCAGTGGCAAGCGCCAGGGTGTTTTTCGGGCGTCCATAGACTTTTCTGGCTAACAGTTCCAAAGTTATGGCGCACAAGCTCCAACTACCAAGTCCCAGTAGGATCACCTCATGGGGTTTAAGTCCAGAGCTCGCGAGCAGAAACGGACCGAAGACTACCGCTCCTATGCTGATAACGAACCAGAGAAAACTTAAAACAACAATAGCTCCTTCAACGAAGGAACGAGTTGGGTTATCAGCAAAAGAACGAAATAGCGGGGTGAAAACCTTGAGAGAGGGGATTGGAACTGGCTTTAGCTCCGAGACCAGAGCGCCCTCAGAGGAGTGCACAAGTTCGATCGCTCGCGCCCCCTTGGGGGTCAGCCGGTACTTCTTGTTGGGTCCCTGCTCGATCAACTCCCTCATCAGTCGCAAGTGATGATACAACGTCCCGGCCTGGAGGCCCATTTCTTCGGTAAAGATGCTATAGGACACTTCGCCTCGGTTGTGGATTTCTTCGAGGATTCTCCGGCGGAGGGGATGCGCAAGTATTTCAAAAATCGTCTGTTCGTTTGTGGTCTTCTTGCTCCCCGAGGTCATACCCCACCTACTTCCTAAAACAGTTATTTCCTCAAATGTTCTAAAAAAGGCATCGAAAAAAAAAAGAGAAAAAGGGCTTAGCCTTTTTTCCGTCGCAAAAGCACAGGCACCGAGACCACTAGCAGGGTTGCAACCAATGCTCCGAAGAACAGGTTCGCTATAGAGATGTGCGGAATGACCTCCTTCAATTTCTCCGCGATGATGCCCAGCTGCGGCAACGACACTCGAATCCCTTGCGCGTATGAAAGGGCACTCAGGGGTGTCCCTATCTTCGGATCATGGATGATTTTCGATCCTAAGGGGTATAGCATATTAAACTTAAGTTCGCTATACTCATCGTCGGATTCGTAATCGAATAACTCCACTTCAACCGTACCCGGACTTCCTTCAACCAGAACGGTGCTAACCCAGGTGTACTCCACAGAGTGATCACCGATCGTTGCCTTCAAGCCCACGACGTTATCTTCAGCGTCTGTTATGTTAGCAATCGAAGTACTGGTCTCCAACATCGTTTCGAGAGCCAACTTGCTGGCTTCAGTCGAGTACTCGAAATTGTGGATCTCAATGTCGATCTTCAAGGTGGTGGGTGGGGTCTGTTCTCCGTTGATGACCGCGAACCCTTCAGGAGCGAACAATCTCACCAAGAAGACTCCTCCATCGCTAGTGGCAGTTATTTCATGCAAGGACTCACCATCATCAGATGCATCGGGGTCGTAGTTAATATCGAATACGAAGCCTTCCAGTGGATAGGGTTCTCCTATGGGATCTCCATCAGCGGTGTACGCAATGAGCTGGGTGAACTGAACCACCAGTTCGACATCGCTGCTTACACTTTCTGCATCTGATCTGTACTCATATTTGATTCGAAGGCCCTCTTCTGCTACTAGCTCCGTCTTGAATTCGTCCTTGGCGCTAGCTTTGCGCTCCGATTCGATTATCACTCGATTGCCATCCTGAAATGAGCGGACATTCCTGTCGAGTAACGCTTCAGCTGTGTCGATTATGCCATCACCATCGTCGTCCGGTTCTTCTTCCTCTTGTTCCTCTTCCTCTTGTTCCTCTTCCTCTTGTTCCTCTTCCTCTTCCTGTCCCCCTTCAATCCCTTCCCCAGGATCTACCGGCGGTTCTGGCTGGTTGTCATCTGCTAACACTGGTCCACCAACCACAAAGCCACCGAAAAGGATCGAGAAGGTCGCAATGAAGGTCGCAAGGAAAATCAAGGCATATTTCCGCTTTCTAGCTGTTTTCAGCATTTTTCTTCCATTCCTCGTTCGATTTCGCTAATCAAAATAGTAGTAGTCTTAATATAAAAATTAATGCTTACAGAAGACTGGAAGTGCCACCTACACTCCATTCGAGGTCTCCGCATGTAATCCCAAATCTTGGTGTTATCCCTAGAACGCTTTGAAACCGAGTTGCAATCCCCTCGCACTTCCTGAATTCTTTGATATCCTTCTTACCGGGTTGACGGGTTTTGATTGGGGCGCCTTCATACCGCACGGCGTTGCAAGAAGAGCTAGCGCCTTTTTTGTGTAGGGTGTTCGAAAAAGCTACTGTAATCCCCTTTTATTTGGCTTTAAATGGTATCTTACACCTTTGAAAACTGTTGTTACGTGCGATCCGGGTTACTTCATGATCAGTGGATTAGATGTATCTACACACAAAAAGATCATCGGTTTAATTGTCTTCTATTCACAAGTGTCACAAAAGGTAGATTTACTGATCCTACAACAGCTTGTAAACTCACACATCAATCACTAATTGTTCCAGTGGGTGAACTATTAGTGTATATTAGATGGGTAATCTGAAAGTGGGAAAGGGGAATTCACTTCAGCAAGTTGGATCATCTCTCCGTGAACGGAGCTATTTCCTCAAAAGCTCAAGCATGTGTATCTTGATATCCAGAGTCACTAGGTTTGTGTGCTCATAGACTCATATTATATCGTGTAAAGGTTGTTTTCTAAAAAATTAGATTAAATCTAACACCCAGAGAACCAAAAAGTTTGCATACAAGGCACCTAAGGCTAAAACTAACACCTTTTCCAAGGCTAACATCTTTATTTTTCGTAAATTGAATACTTGAATTTGTAGACTCCAGACTTGGAGCCCCGTGACTATCACAAATGCGATGGTCGCGGGAATTCTGGTGATCCCGAGTAAGCGAAATAGGAGATACCAAATGCTTAGGAAGAGGGTTTGTGGAATGAATGAGATCACCGTGATGAACCATACGCCACGCAAGCCTTGGGGTCTGGCAAAGAAGTAGCGGGATCCGCCCTCAAAGAATAAAAAAAGGAAAAGACAGCTCGCTATAACAGCTAGAAGCGAAACCGGGAACGAATACCCCTCGAAAAGAATTATATAGCCTGCAACTACTGAATTCATTGAGGAGGATAACCATCCCAACACGCTGATAATCAGCAGAGCTTCCAGAGACGAATGTATTGGAGCATGAACAAAACCATTAATCAGTTTTTGGAGGGACAGAGCCTTAAAGAATCGGTTCTTTTGGATTCCTGGTCCTTTTTGCGACGGTAATGTCGAAACAAAGTCTGTTCCAGTGTCGAGCAATTTACTCACTTGCACTCCAAGAAGACTGAAGCTATAACGTTTATCTTTGTCTTGAACCACCAGTTCTTTCAGAATTCCAAGATGATGATACAATCTTCCCGGAGTAATTTGTAACTCTGCTATCAAGTCTGAATATGTGACGATCTCCCGTTCTGCGATCAATCGGAGGATTTGTCGGCGAATTGGATGACCAAGAGCTTCATAGAATTCCTGTTCTTTATCATGCAATGTTTTCAGTCACTCTCGTCCGATCTTTTTAGAGATCTTCTATGTTGTTTGTATTAATCCTATTGAGGATTAATTTCTTCCTGAACGGTAAACTGACTGAACCTACGATTGTTGGCAAGTTTTGATCGGCTTTTTAGATTCTTGACCTTCATTGATGAAAATAGAGTACCATGTATCACCTAAATACTCTCCTCCTTAACAGGTGTCATAAAACAGAAAAATTTCATTCTTGAGTTATCTACGCCTAGAATAAACAACAATGACTAGAAGGGCGGATGCTATGAGAACCATATAACTGTAATGGGTCGTTGTAATGCTACCAATCACCCCGGGAACTCCCCGGAAGCCGATTATTGGATCGTGCTCTAGGATATTAAATTGTGAGTATGCAAGGAAGACTGATTTTTTCTCTTTAGTTATCCCCACTGACGCTATATCACCATCTACCTTTGCGATAGTTGATGATTCGAAATAAGCATTCTCTTCTAATTCCACCCCGTTCTCGAGTTCATAGGCGCCTGTATCCGAATCTTGTTCCGAAAGGACATCAAATTGAAGTGCAAGCATATTTGTGGCATCATGCCACACCCAATTCGCAATTTGAATATCAAACTTGAGAAGTTCGGGCTGCTCGGTAGTATAATGATTTACCAAGTTTATGGCGGGGGTGTTTGCATTGTCTGGGGTGGAGAACGTGAAGGTTTGTTCCTTGTCATTCACGGCGAAGCTCCAGTCTGCGCTTGGCAAGGAATATTGTCCCTGTGGGATCGCCTCTTTGGAACTATATTTTCCATCTTCGTCCTCATCGGTGAACTCAATGAGCTTCATAAACTTCACAAAATAGGTTCGATTATTTGGATCCGAGAATCGATAAAATGGTGGGCTTCCGCGTCCTACAAAACTAAAGATGTATCCATTTGAGCTTACTGTCGCCTTGTTTTCCTTGGCATTATATTCTACGCGTCCCTCATCTTGAGTGTCCGAACGCCCTGTAATTACTGGGTGAATAATGGACAAAATCAAGGTAATAGCAAGGATAAATTGAATAACGGACCGTTTCGACAAGTCCAATCACACAACATACCTAAATCTTTTCGCAATAAAAGATTTCAGTTTTAAAGACCCAGAAGTCCAACCTCAAGCCGAATTGAGGTCTATTTTACATTCCCTGATTCAATTGCAATTCAATTAAATTGTGTGGTTATAGTA
>JAFNKG010000091.1 GCA_017883965.1 Candidatus Methanophagales archaeon
TATATTTACGTTTATTTCGTTTGGGTCAATGGAAAGAGAAATAACGGCAAAGGGATAAGCGTGCTTTGGTAACAAAGACATATAACCCCTCTTTATCGCTTTGTCCATGAGCTCGCTCCTCACAAACCTCCTGTTTACATACGCGAACAGGTGTTTTTTTGTGCCATAGGATGCAGAAGGTTTGGAGATATAGCCGCTGACGTTGATATTGAAGTCAATAAGAGGAGAAGAAGCAGGTGAATCCGGCTCTTTTAGCTCGATAAGCTCTTTAGCAACGCCACTCCCATAAGTATTGACGATGGCATCCAGCATTTTTTCATTGCCTGACGTGCTTATTATGGGCTTTTCGTCATGAAAGAGCTCAAATTTTATCTCTGGATGGATTACCGCATAATTTATGCACACATCCACTATGTGCCTCAGCTCGGTGGATTTCGATTTTATGGTGCCGATTCTTGCAGGTAAGTTGTAAAACAGGCTTTTGACTTCTATTGTAGTGCCAACCCCTCTGGTTACCCTCCTTCTTTCTTTTATCACTCCACCCTCTACTTTTAGATAAGTGCCAAAACCCTCGCTCTCATGCCTTGTGCTCATCTCTATCCTCGACACGGCTGCTATGCTTGGCAATGCCTCACCCCGGAATCCAAGCGTTTGTAAAGATGCCAGGTCTTCTATTCTTGTTATTTTGCTGGTTGCATGTTTTTCAAACGCAACTTCTACATCTCCTTCACAAATACCACCTCCATCATCTGTTATCCTGATATAATCCCTTCCGCCATTACCCACCTCCACAACCACTCTGCGGCTTCTCGCATCTATGGAATTCTCTATCAATTCCTTAACCACCGATGCAGGTCTATCTACGACCTCACCAGCGGCGATTTTTCCTATCGTCTGCTCCTCTAAAACGAATATGCTCCTCATAAACCTTTTTCCAAGCAAGAAGCTTTACTAAAACTTTTCCTTTTAGATTTGTTTAGAATTTGGTGCTTGGGATTTGGAATTTTTTGATAAAAGAACCTGTGCTAACTTAAAAGGGTCCGAGGAAATAACAGAAGCTGCATAAAGCTCCATCGCCCCTATATCTGAGTTCCTGTCCCCTAACGAACCTCTATCCACAAGCCTGGCGATATGATAACCTCCCAACTGAAAGATAACGAGGTTGAAAGATTGCACACCCATATTTAAATAAGACCTCAATAATTTATAAATCGTATCTGCCATGTCATCACTTTTCCTCGCTTTACTGATAACAAAAATCTCTTTCTCTTTTACTGGCGTCAAATAAACAAAAATTCGGTCTCCTTTATTCTCGCTCGCAAGCCCTAAACTCTTATGAACTTTGTATAAATCCTCAATATAGGATGAGTTAAATTCTCTTTTATAATCGGCTGCTGCTTTTTCTAAAACTTCCAATTTCCCATACCTCTCCTCAGCGGCAGTTAATTGTATATGCCCATGAATAATCGAAGCACCACTTCGCCAGAGACAATTCCATAATAAGAACTTTCGCAGTTTCTTTTCCACATCGGATTTAGAGACTTCCTCAAACCAGAGTTCTGCAGTTTTCAAATAATCCTCTATCCATTCCTTTTTTATCGCCAACGGATTATGTTCATTAAAAATTATTAAACTATGGAAAGAATCATACTTTGCTATGTTGCTTGCCGTAATACAATATTTCCCTTTTATCCTTCCAAACACGTCTGCTGGTGTTTGCGTTTCGGGATTACAAAAAAGACAATTCTCTTTTTCTTTTAGCTCCTTTAATTCAATCGCAGATTTCGCTTCAACCGGTCTATCTGTTCTTAACTTGTTAAACAGGCTATGTTCGCCAGTAAATTTATTTTTGATTGATACTATTCGCTGATTTTCGACTCTTTCAACAGAGCCAAACGTCTTTTTCACCCAATTCTCCATATCATCGGGAATATCCATGCTGCCTGTGGAAATTTCAAACGAATATAAACGGTTAAACAACCCTCTGCTATCTCTTGAAAGTTGTTCAACCATTTTGTCAAGCTCCGCTATTTCGTATTTCATGTTTTATATTAAAGGTTTTTCTTTACAAATTCACTTCACAAGAGAATAATGAATGATAAAACAAAAAGATTTGTGAAGAGCAAATTTGAAGAATATTATAGACGGGCGGAAATAAAAATCCCAAAGGATTCATGGATGCGAGAATGGGGCTTTGTTCTTCTTGACCAGTATTATCCTGTGAAACTCGTGATGAGAAGGCACAAATCTTTCGCCACTAAAGAAGACTTGGTGAATTACCTCAGGGAGAATGCCCCTGCCCATGCATATCACTCCTCCGCTATTTATAAATATCCCGCAGCGGAGATGGCAAAAAAAGGCTGGCTCGGTTCTGACTTGATTTTTGACCTCGATGCAGACCATATCATAAGTGAAGCTGATTTCCAGAAGTATTCTTATGAGGAGATGCTGGGGGTCGTGAAAAAAGAAACACTGAAACTGATTGACTTTCTGCTCGATGATTTTGGATTTCATGAAGATGATATAGAACTGGTATTTTCAGGGTCACGGGGCTATCATATACATATAAAAACAGAAGAGGTGCGAGGGCTTGGAAGCAGGGAGAGGAGGGAAATAGTTGATTATGTGATGGCAACAGGGCTTGAGATGGATAGATTTTTAGCCGTTGATTTGAAGGAAAAGGAATATGGCGGTGAAAAGTCGGGAAGAGCGGATTTGAGGCTAATACCTGAAGGATGGGGCAAACGACTTCTTAACGGATTAATAGATTTTCTTCACGAAATAGCGGAAATGGAAGAAGAAAAGGCTATCGAAGTGGTAAAAAAGGTTGGCGAGATGGAAAAGAAGAAGGCAAAGGAGATAATAAGAATTGCAAAGGATGAGACAGTGATGATGCGAATAGAAAGAGGTCAAATCCCCCGGTTCGCTAAGCCGATATGGGGAGGAATAACAAAAACTGTAACAAAAACTGTCCGTGTAAAATCCGCAGATAGACCTGACGAACCTGTCACAGCGGACATAAAAAGGCTTATCCGGCTGCCCACCTCGCTACATGGAAAATCGAGTTTGGAGGCAAAACCTTTAAAAATTGAAACTTTTAAGGACTTCGACCCCTTAGAGGATGCTGTTGTATTCGGCGATTCGCCAGTTGAAATAAGTGTTGCTCGAAGCTCTTCGATAAAGATGAAAGGTGAAAGATATGAGGTGGAAGAAGGCGAAATTGCTTCGGTGCCTGAGCATGTTGCCCTTTATTTTATGTGCCGGGGGGTTGCAGAAATTAAGTAACAAAGTTTTTCTATTAGTACAAACCTCTTCTTAAAAAGAAAAAGTGCGATGGACATAGAGAAGCTCTGGGAAATCTTGTATAAGGAGAGAAAGACGGCATCACTGCAAGAATTACCGGAGGACTTCAGCGAGGAAGTGCGTGAATACATAGAGAAGTTGAAGGATGAGAAAGGAGAAGCGGATGAAAAGAGGATGGAGCTTGTAGAAGACGAGATAAGGAATGCGAGGATGAAAGTGGAAGATATAATCAGAAGGCGTATAGGAAAGATAGTAAAGATCGCCAGTTCGGGCATGAAAACGCTACCCAAGGGGATGTTAGAGGAAGAAGAAAGAATATTTGAGGGCGTGAAAAGTCATGTAGAGGAAGGCAAGGAAAGGATATTTGCGTTGATGTTGGGCGAGAAAGAAGGCGAAAGTGAAGGAAAAAGCGAAAAGAAGAATGATGAAACTGCGGAGCAAACGTCAAAAACGGCTGAATCTATTTCCGTAAAAAACAGAAATGAAGAACTGCATATAGTTAGGGTATTAGAAGATATGCCTACTTTTATGGGTACTGACGGGCGAATTTATAAAGTGAAAAAAGAAGATGTTATTATGTTGCCAAAGACCAACGCTGAGATATTGTGTAAGCGAGGGGTTGCAGTGCGATTTGAAGGTAAAGCAAAGAAAATGGCGGGGGTGAGCACGGGATAGGAAAATGAAGATGCCAAAACGCATGAGGATTCATTGCCCCTTTTGTGGGAAGCATACCGTACACGAGTTGGAAAAGGTAAAAAAGGGAAGACCTTCTTCTTTGAACTGGATAGTAAGGCAGAAGAAACGCAGGTCAGGCATAGGTAACGCAGGTAAATTCTCAAAGGTTCCGGGAGGCGATAAGCCAACAAAAAAGGTTTTTCTCCGGTATAAGTGCACGGAATGCAAAAAAGCACATCAAAGAGAGGGCTTCAGGGTGTCTAAGCTTGAATTTGTGGAGTGAAACATTCTTAAAAAGAAAGGTTTTTTTTACTAAAAGGAGGGCATAGAATGGGAACAGAGAGAAAAACGGAAAGCGAATTTTTAAGGGTCAAATGCAATGATTGTGAAAATGAACAGGTCGTATTCGACCATGCATCTACGAGTGTGAAATGTAATGTCTGTGGGAGTACCCTGGTTGAGCCGGGGGGAGGGAAAGCAGAGATAAAAAGCAATATAATAGAGGTCCTTGAATAGATGGTAAGGGAAGAATGGCCGGAGAAGGGTGAGATAGTAGTTTGCACGGTAAAAGAGCTTAAGAGCTTTGGGGTTTTTGTTACGCTTGAAGAGTATGGAGGAAAAGAAGGACTTATCCATATATCTGAGGTGTCTTCCGGCTGGGTGAAACATCTGAGGGATTACGTGAGGGAAGGGCAAAAAGTGGTATGCAAAGTGCTACACGTGGATGCACGGAGAGGGCATATAGATATATCATTAAAGGCGGTAAAAGATGGACAAAAAAGGGAGAGAATAAAGGAGTGGAAGAACGAGAAAAAAGCGAAGAAGTGGCTTTCCCTCGCACTCGCTGCTCCATCCTCTAAAGTCGGAATTGGCAAAGAGGAGCTCAACGAGCTCGAGATAAAATTAGTGGATGCTTATGGGAGTCTGTATGATGCATTTGAGGACGTCGTAAAGGTAGGCAAAAAAGCACTGATTGCACTTGGGATAAAGGAAGAGCATGTAGATGCAATACACGAGATAGCCCTCGCTAATGTTAAACTGCCTTCTGTGCAGATAGTCGGGTATGTAGAGCTGACATGTCCCTTATCTGAAGGTGTGGAAATAATAAAGGAAGCGTTGACGAAGGCAGAGGAGGTGATAAAAACAGAACCTTCAGAGAAAAATATAGATGGTAATAAGGTGGAATGCTTCTACATAGGTGCACCAAGGTATAAGATACGTGTTACCGCTCCTAATTATAAAGAGGCGGAAAACATATTAAGCGATGCGGCGAACACTGCTATTGAAATAATAAAACGAAACGAAGGATATGGGAAGTTCTACCGAAATCTTTCTTAACAATCTTTTTTAAAAAGAAAGTTTGATCAAAGAAATATTACTTAAAGAAAAGGTTTTTCTTTAATGAACTTTTCTTTTTAATAAAAGGAAAGTTAATGAAGTCAAAGATAAAGAAATGCGAGGTATGCGGAGAATATACATTGAAGGAGGTATGCGAGGGGTGTGGAAGAGCGACAAAGAATCCAATACCTCCGAGGTTCTCCCCTAAAGACTCTTATGGGAGATATAGAAGGATGATGAAATATGGAAGAGATAGAAGTGCATGAGTTAAAAAAGGTGAAATTGAACAAGCCGGTAATGATAGAGGGGCTTCCGGGAGTAGGAAACGTAGGGAAATTAGTTGCTGAGCATATGATACAGGAGATGGATGCAGAGAAGATAGCAGAGATATACTCGTGGCATTTTCCACCGCAAGTATTGGTAAATAACGACGGAACTGTTCGCTTATGTAAAAACGAAATATACGCATGGAAATCAAAGAATCAGGATTTGTTAATCATCAGCGGTGACCAGCAGAGCGTTACGAACGAGGGGCATTATCTTATAGCAGAGACGTTTCTCGACTTCGCACAACAATATGAGGTTTCTCGCATATACACCATGGGTGGATATGGTATAGGTCAGCTTGTGGAAAGACAAAAGGTGCTTGGGGCTGCGAATGAAACTGGGCTTGTAGAGGAGATGAGAAAATATGGAGTGGAATTCAGGGAGGAAGAGCCAGGAGGAAGTATAGTAGGGGCTTCAGG
>JAFNKG010000018.1 GCA_017883965.1 Candidatus Methanophagales archaeon
GTGATGTCAATAAATTATTTTTAAAATTTCACAATGTGTTATCATCAAAACTATCCACGATGTGATGTCAAGTCACATTTAGTGTTTAGTATTTATAAGTCCACAGGATATTGAGCAATTACTATCATATCTCACCGTATTCATAAGAAAAATCGCGTGATAACAAATGGAAAGAGAAATTGACGCTGTATTTTTTCACCGTGTTTGCCGGTATTATTATTTCTTCGTGAGCGTCACCGCCGTCATTCCACTTTATTGATACGTCTGTATCGGCGGAATTATTTAGCGTCACGGTATAGCTGCCGGCAATGCTTGCATGCCATAAATCCACATGTATCTCATAATCCGTTAGCTCACAGCCGAGATCGTTTATCTGTATCGCATATTTTTCAGTTTCATCACTCGCTAACCTCAATGCAGATGCAGATTCGAGGTTGAGCATGAAAACAAAAAGTGTTGCTGTTGCTATTGCAAAGATAAATAAAAACAGCCAGTATTTCTTTTTTTCCATTTTTCACCGCCTCCCTTTCATTATTATATTATATATATCGTTATTCTATCTTCTTTCTTATTTGTGGATAGAAGATAATTGCCAGAAGTGCAAGAAATAGCAATACGATTGCCACTTTGCCGGTGACCGAACCAGAAGCGAGGAGTGTAAAAAGAACAGGGTCTTCCTTTTGTAGCTCAAACATGCAGGGTATCGTATCAGCCATGAACTCCTTTGTTATATTGAGAATTCCATCGTAAGAGCCTTCGGTAGGTGCGAGTGCTGATACACGAATCATGGTAACGGTATTTGAGGCAAATGGGTTATCCTTCACGTAGAAATAGAGAATTACTCTTCGCTCTGTAACCTTTCCATCTTCTTTTGATTCCTTTACGACAATGAGCTTCTTGGCTGAAATTGTTTCGTTGAAATATACGCTCTCTTTCGCCTTTGCCCTCTCCTTCCAGGTAGCGTATAAGGGCTCTTCTATCCAGCTTACATTCTGCACAAGTATCATCTCTTTACCTTCTTCCTCTATCGTATAGCCCATTGCAGGATAACATACGGGTGGAGGATGAAAGCTTGAGCGGTTATTGCTTTGAACAATGAGAAAAAAAATCGGTTGATACAATTTTGGATGCGAATAAGCACGCATGAGCATCACGTCCGCACCGAGGCGTTCTGCAACCCCTGTCGTGTTGTAATCCGACCCTTTCCAATCGCCGATTTCATTTGGAAATGCCTTCACGTGCTCATTACTACCGAAATCCATCTTCGCTCTAACAGGCGTTTCAGATTCTGAGGCATGCGAGAGCTCGGTGCCGATTGTGGTGATGGATTTGGCGATGAGCATAGAAGGCGTTGAAAGAAGTATGATAATCACGAAAGAGAGTAAAAGAAGTCCGATAATACTGCAATATTCCTCGAAGAAACTTCTTCTCATTTCATACCTCACCCCTGTGACTTAGCTAGCGTTTAACCTTACATCCAATAGTTATACTGATGAGTATCAAAAATATAAATGCAGTGATGAAGAGAAAAGGGCTGGAGAAGTTATGGAAGAACTTCATTGCTGTTTCTGCGCCATAAGAATTGGCAACGAGCAGTATTGCGACGACCCTGAATATGTTGGCGCCAATCGCAATCGGAACTGCGGCACAGAAGAGAACCGCTTTTTTATACGTGGGGCATCTTAGAACGTAAATAAGTATTGCTGCCATTGCCAATAGCGAGAGCAATGTATTCATGCCACTGCAAGGCAGTCCGATGGTGAAAGCAGCATTTTGCAGGTGTATCTCCGCTCCTATCCTTTCAACTGGAATCCCAAGCAGTTCGATAATTGATGCGGAATAGCGTGCTGAGAAGGATTGCAGAACAAATGTGAGTTTTTTCAGGATTAAGAGTGGTAAAGGGATAGCGAAGATGAGGAATGATACAGGGAATAGAAGAGAACGCATTACGGGTTTTCCATAGAAATAAAGGATTAAGCCGCTTGCGGTGAATAAGAAAGAGAGCGCGGATAAGAAGGGGAAGAGTTTGATATATCCGATAGTGTAAAGGAGAAGACCGAAAGCGAAGATGAAGATTCCGGGTTTGAAAGGTTCGGGTTCGTCTTCCTTCTTATGTTTACGGATAATTATCCATGCGATAACGCCAGAGATAATCGGAATCAAGAACCCATGAGAGTAGTAGGGGTCTGTCAGCCAAACATTAATTAACCACGTAAAAGTGCGAAAATATAAGAGGGATAAGAGGAGTGCGATAAAAATCGGGGTCTTCTTCATGTATTTCACTTTAGATTATGTTTTAATTTTTCTCTTCTTTGTTAGTAAAACGTATCCTGCGAGTGCGAGCAAACCTGTGGAGGATAAGATGAGCGTGCTGAGTTCGGGGACGGGGTAGCCGGGGTCTGAGGAGGGGAAGGTGAGGTTAGAGAGTTTGTCTCCTTTATAATAGTAAATCCTAAGCTCCTCGTCAGGATAATCAGGGCAGCTCCAGTTTACTCGAAGGGCTAACCATTCACTAGTGTTAAAATCTTGAGTAGTACTACCATCATCTATACATGTAATAGTGGAATTAATAGCGTCTTCTTTTGGACTTATACTGCCACCAGCTAAGTGAGTTAGTATATCACCGCTACTATTCAGCTTGTACACATCAGCATATAACGTCCCATTAGATGTATTTGCATCAACCGTTTCATGATCAACATACAAAATCCAATTATTTTCCCCAAAGGATAAATTTACCTGTGCAGCATTTTCAGCATACCACCATGCAGGTGTTCCGTCAGTTGGGAAATCTTTCCATGTTTTAGTGGCCGATCTATTTTTACTCATGTTAATATCCATTAAGTGATCTATACCATCTTTTGCTGATATTACAGGAGATGTATCTTCACCCAAAAGGCGCCAACTCTGCGCCGTCTCCGCCCCCACCACCTGCACACTCGCCAGCACCAACATCTCCAATACCAAAACCCCAATCAATCCTCTATTCGTATGCATAATATTTATGTGAATTTGTATAGTTGAATATCTCATTAAAAGGTTTTCGATTTTTCTCGACGAAAAGGGAAGAAAGAAACTTGAATATCTCTTATTCGAAGAAGGTGCAGCCACGCGCCTTATCGGGTGCTCCTTCTCGGGTTAAATGTCCAATAAAAACCAAACGTCAACAGGATGGATATGCCAACCCACTCAGAAACAAAAACGTATGTAAGTCCTGAGGAGAGCGAATAAGTCCCGAAAAACGCACCGAAAAAGAAATCAAGCCAGTGCTCTTCTACTATACCTTGCGGAAAATCAAATCCAAAGAATGGATAAAACAATGTCTCCGTAAAGAGCCACATCTGGTCTTCGCAAAGATGAATAAAAGAAGCGAAACAGAGGACAAAGCCTCCTATTTCTCCGCTTCGTTTGTATTTATAAATATAAATGCCGATGAGTAACAATATAAAAGTAAAGAGGAGCGTATGAGCAAATAATCTGCCATTTGAAAGAGAATCTGCCAGTAAGATTTCTCCTGTCGGCTTGTCTATCAAATCCGGGAGGATAGCGCCTACGAGGACAAAGAGATAAAGCCTGCGATTTGGCTCGATTTTTAATAGACGTAAAAGCAGAAATGCAATTCCCAACGTTATTCCCAGATGTCCAAAAAGGAACATGTTTAATCACATTCATCAAAGGAAGTCATCGGGTTTAAAATTACCGCATCGTTCTTTGTCTCACGAAAACATTTGAAACTATGCTATGCGGGGGGCGTGATTTGAACACGCGGACTCCTACGAGACAGGGTCCTAAGCCCTGCGCCTTTTCCTAACTCAGCAACCCCCGCTTCTCTTTCCTCTCCACCCTTATCTCCTCTATCCACGTATGCGGGTAATTTCCCGTTTCGTCCTTCTCCACCGATTTCACCATGTCCCAAATCGTCAGCAATGCCACACTCACACCATGCAGTGCGTCCATTTCCACACCTGTTTTCCCAACTGATTTCACAGATACCGCCGCTTTTATATCGCCCTCACCCTCATCTATCGAGAATTCAACTGTTACGCCTTCAATGCTTATTGGATGGCATAGAGGAATCATATCAGGCGTCTTTTTCACTGCTAATATCGCCGCCGTTTCCGCACACCTGAGCACATCCCCCTTCTTTATAGTCCCACTTTTTATCTTCTCCACAGTGCTGCTCTTCAATTTTATCCTGCCAGAAGCTACTGCCACTCGCACGATATCTTCTTTATCGCTTATATCCACCATGCTCACGCTTTGCCGGTGCATTGTTCAGTTCACATCAAGCTGGCCAGACACCGTAATATATCTCCAGCCCTATTATCACGACACCAATAAACACGCCTATGAGCAGTATCGTCTTCGGTGATAGCTTAACCGCAGACTCCTCTACGTCATAATATCTCATCAATCCCGCAGAGGACATAAGCCCACGCTCCTCTCCTCTTCCTCCCCCACCTCCTCCTCTCTTTTCTCCTTTCTTCGCTTTCCTCGTTGCTTTTCCTTTTGCCATAATTATTCTATCACTTATTATGCATTTATGCATTCATAAATGTAAAAACTATTATAAAGATATTAGCAAATAAAGAAAAGTGGTGAACGAAATGGTAGTATCTTTTGAAGAAGCTGCAAAAATGCTTGAAATAAAAAAAGAGAAGCTTGCGGAAGAAGGGTTAAAAGCGTATTCGAGAGAGAGAGAGACTTCGTGAGCTAAGGGCGGAAATTACAGCAATCTATCTAAGATATGGAGTATCCTCTCTTGAGGAGTTCGACGAGAAGATTAACAGAGGTGAATTGAACGAAAGCGATACGTTTGATGATTTCACTAAGCTTGATTATTTGGAGTGTGAGGAGGAGAAGCTAAGAAAAATCTTGGAGGAATGAGAAAATAATAGAAAGTGAGTTCAGTGAAGATCCGAAAGAAGTTTTGAGAGAGTTCTTACGAATCGTTAGGGTGAAAATTCATCAATAAATGGTGTCCGCTAACATCTAACTAATAATCACCACTTCCGTGCCATCAACATCAACAATATCACCCTCACTGCTTTTAATTTCACCCATACTTTTGCACAGCTCCACCTTCGTTGCCGTCGCATTCTCTATATCCCCGGTATCCAGACTTTCCATATCTACTGTATCCACGTATATCTCTATTTTACCCAGCGGTGCACTTAGCGGAATACCACGCTCAGATTTGTATCTTCTGACTGCCCGGGCAATATCAGCGATTAAGTCACCTTCCTTCTCCGCTTCTAAGTCAATCATATCCGGCTTTACCTCCAGCCATTTCGCTTTATGCACACTCTTTTCTCTTTCTCCTTCTCCTTTTGCAATCTGGAAATACATCTCGTCGGCATAAAAAGGAATGAAAGGTGCGAGAAGAACCGAAAGCGTCTCTAATGTCTCACACAATGCATATTTAGCTGATTCCTTTCCTTCCTCTCCTGACCGTCCATATAACCTCGACTTTACCAGTTCAACGTAATCATCTGCAAGCACGTTCCATGCAAAAGCCCTTATATCTTTCATCGCCTCGTCGAACTTGAAGTTCTCCATCGAGTCAGTCACCGACAGGACGAGCTTGTTCAGTTTCGAGAGCAGCCATTTATCAACAACTCTTAAATCTGCCTCCCCTTCTTCGTATTTATATTCATAATTATAATCCGATAGGTGAATCATAGAGAATCTGAGAATGCTCCAGAGTTTTTGCATGAATTTACTCGCTGCTACTATATCCTTCCATCGGAATTGCACGTCTGAGCCTACTGCACCGCCAATTGCCGCCCACTGCCTGAACACATCCGCACCGTGTTTTTGAATCACCTCGTCTGGCGAAATAATGTTATTTCTCGATTTGCTCATCTTATACCCATCCTCACCCAATACCATCCCGTTTATTATGATGCCACGCCAGGGTATTTTCTTGGTAAGAGCGAGAGAGCGAAGGATGGAATAAAAAGCCCACGTTCTTATGATGTCATGCCCCTGCGGTCTTAGTTCTACGGGTTCATATTCAATTCCTGATGATGCGTTAAGGTCCCATCCAGCCGCCCAGAGAGCGGTTAGCGAGGAGTCCATCCATGTATCTAACACGTCTTTCTCACCCTCGTATTCTGTCCCGCCGCAATTAACACAAGGCGCATTCGGGCTCGTCATCAAAGGGTCCACGGGTACTTCGTCTTTCCCTGCAACCTTCACGGCACCACATCGTTTGCAATACCAAACCGGGATAGGCACGCTGAAAATCCGCTGCCGCGATATACACCAGTCCCACTCCATGGATTCAACCCAATTTTTAAGCCTGATGAAGAAATACGCCGGATACCATTTTATCTCCCTCGCCGCTTCTATTATCTCGTCCTTCTTCACACGCACAAACCACTGTCGTGTAGAAATGATTTCAATTGGTGTTTTACACCGCCAACAAACACCCACGTTTTGTTTTAGTCTTTCACGCTTCTTAAGCAACCCTTTTGCATTCAAATCGTCTATTATCTTCTGTTTGCATTCTTCTACGCTTAACCCCTCATATCCACTTGCTACTTCGGTCATCCGCCCTTTTTCGTCTATCGAAGCCCTTAAGGGGAGTTTATGCAATTGCCACCATCTCACGTCCTGTCGGTCACCAAAGGTGCATATCATCACAACACCGGTTCCAAACTCCGGGTCAACGCTTTCATCTTCATATACCGTCACATTATGCTCAAATATCGGCACTTCCAGTTCTTTACCCATGATGGTTTTATACCGATCGTCATCAGGATGCACCGCAACGGCAACACAACTCGCAAGCAGTTCTGGTCTCGTAGTCGCAATCTCTACATACTCCGCTTCTTTTTCTACTCCTACCTTCCTGAACAGTATATAATTCAAATAAGCAGCTCTATCTTCATATTCTACCTCTGCAAAGGCTATTGCAGTCTCACATCGGGGACACCAGTTCACAGGATGTTCTGCTTGATATATTAACCCATCATGATACATTTTTAAGAATGAAAGCTGAGTATATCTTTTGTATCGGTCGTCCATCGTAACATACTCCTTGCTCCAGTCTATGGACATGCCAAGCCGCCTCATCATTCCCTTCATCTGCTCTATATTCCCACCCGTAAGTTGTCTGCAAAGCTCTCTGAACTCCTGCGTGCTTACCTGATGCTTGGATATTCCGTGCGTCTCTTCTACTTTCACCTCCGTCGGCAGCCCGTGACAGTCCCAGCCCTGCGGAAACATCACCTCGTAACCTCGCATTCGCTTATATCGAGCGATGAAATCAATGTAGCACCAGTTTAACGCATTACCTATGTGGAAATCACCGGTAGGGTACGGTGGTGGCGTATCTATGATATAAGGCGGCTTATCCGAAGGCGCATCGAAATAGTATAGCGAATCGTTCCAGCTCTCCATCCACTTCTTCTCCACTATCTCCGGTTTGTATTTCTTTTCTATTCCCATACGCTCTTTGATTCTCCGCTATTAAGATTACTTTATTTGCTTTTAAAGATTATATTTTATTCTTGAAGAGCTATGCGAAAGATACTCAGCAAACCGCAAAAGGAATATAAACAGTGCATGGTAATCCGAGAAGATTTGAAGCTTTCAACGGGTAAAGCAGCAGCACAAGCCGCTCATGCTTCCCTGCTCAGCTATGAACTTGCTACGGCGCGGGATAGAAAGAAATGGAAAGCGCAAGGGCAGAAGAAAGTTATACTGAAGGTAAATAGCGTTGAAGATATATACAAATTAAAGGCAGAAGCTGAGAAGCTTGGACTGTCTTTTGCTATCGTAGAGGACGCCGGGCTAACTGAAATCCCACCGGGAACAGTGACAGCCATAGGAATAGGACCTGCAAGTGCTGAGGAGCTAGATAAGGTTACGAAGCATCTGGAGTTATTCTAACTGTGGTGAGGTAATTGAATGAAAAAATACCTACTTTCTTCCTTTGAAGAAGGACCTACAAAACTGTTCGTCGGTGGTCTGCACGGAAAAGAAGGTTTATACACAGCACCTATTCTTGTGCGTTTGGCAAAGGAGGAACTATACTCTGGAGAGGCAATAATCGTCCCAAGCATTGTCGAAGACAGCAAATACATAGACATTTTATCTGAGGAATACTACCGTAGCAAAGAAGGCATAGATTTGATTCGCCTCATCGAAAAATACAAACCTTCTTTTTATTTCGAGCTACACGCTTATGGAAAGCAGTCATATTCCCGGCTTACTGACCCAGAACGAGAAAAGAGAATAGGAGTTCCTCCTTTTGTTGATCTGGGAGAAGGGATTCTCATAGGGTCTATCGCACCTATTCTGAGGAGTGAATTCAGCGAGAACGATTTTTGTATGACCATAGAAGTCCCAAATTGGAAAAGCGATAAAGTTAGAGAAGAAATTTTACAGATTTTGAGGCTTGCGCTGAGTAAAGAAAAGAGAGAGGATGTGATGTCCGAACTCAGAATGAGGTATCCGACGCAAATAAAAAAGGCGGAGGAGTTGTTTCGACAATACTACCGTAACAGGTTGAAACCGTTTTGAGTGTCAATGTTTATAGAATCTCCTCTCAAACTCATCGCGTTACGCTGTCAGAATTGCCTGCGTGAAGCATATCAACTAAAAATCCCCCTTCTTCCACCCTTCAAAGCCAGTAAGGAGGATAAAAAAGTCATGGCAGTTTGACCTTTATTTATCTTTCTCCCTGACTTTTTCTTCTTTCCAATATTGGGTTTGTTTCTATTTTTATATTAATTATGCTTCTCATATAAAAATAGTTTTTACATAAAAAAGTTTTTAAATGCAAGGTTCCAATAAGGATATACGATGAAAACCGAAGATGTGTTTTTAAAGGATGTTCGTGTAATTTTGCATCCGATACGGTTTAGGATTGTGAAGCTGCTTGCTGAGAAGCCGATGCACGTAAAAGAGATAAGTAAAGCGCTGGGAGAAGAAAGGCGGCTTGTTTCTTATCATCTAAATATTCTGGAGAGATATGGGTTCTTGAAAAGTGATTATGAAATATCTGAGCTACCGAAGTTAAAGGGAAAAGCGATAAGGAAATACAGGGTAACAGCGAAATTGGAAGAAATGATTTCGTGGCTTAAAAAGATAAGGTTCATTAAATATGTTTAACTTTTTATAGTCATGGTAACATTCAATATATGCTTTTTTGCCTTCGTTTGCGTAATTGGGGATGCTAAATGGGAAAAACTAATTTTTCGCTTTTTCCTTTCTCTTCGATAAGAAAAGGGCAAAGGGAGTTTATGGAAGATGTTAAGGATGCCGTAGAGTATGGGAAAATCCTTGTCGCTCATGCACCTACCGGGATAGGGAAAACCGTTGCTGCTCTCGTTCCTTCTTTGCAATATGCCGTCGAAACCGAAAAAACGGTCTTTTTCCTCACTTCCAAGCGCAGTCAGCATAAAATTGCGGTTGACACGCTAAAGTTGATAAAAAAGCATGCGAAACTCGATTTCGTGGCTGTTGATGTCACTTCAAAGCAATCCATGTGCCCAAGAGCGACGTCCATATATCAGGAGTATTATTCCTTATTCAACGAATTTTGCAAGTCCGAACAGAAGAACAAAAGATGCCGTTATTTCTTGAAGCACGATGAAGAAGCGCTTCAGCGGATAAAAGATGAGATAATGCACGTGGAGGATTTATGTAGCTGGTGCACCAGTAGCGGTGTATGTCCTTACAAGGCGGCTTTGGATGTGGCTGAAAATGCGGATGTGTTCGTTTGCGACTACAATTATCTCTTTTCCGCGGGCATCACAGAAAAGGTGCTGGAGAAAATAGAAAAAGGGCTGGAGGACCTCATTGTAATCGCGGACGAAGCTCATAACCTGCCAGACCGTATAAGAAACAATCTCAGCAGTGAATTGCGAATGAGCACCGTAACAGGTGCAGCACGTGGTCTCCGCCATACAAACCGTGAGATGCATGGAAATCTTATGGAATTGGAAAGGATTTTCACTAAATTGGCTATGGAAGCGAGTAAAAACAATAAGGAGGAGATAAATGTAGCTAAGAATTTTCTGCTGGAAGAGATGGAGAAGGTGTTGAGAAGGCGGATAGAAGCGATGAGTTATGAAGATTTCATAGACTCGCTTAAAAGCATTGCCGAAGATTTTGAGACTACCGGAGGCATTAAGGCTAAGGCTACGGACGGCGGGAAATATAAAAGCGAGATAGTGCAGAGGAACGTTCTTAGTGTTGCGGATTTCCTCGATGGCTGGCGAACAAGAGAGAAATGCTTACGGATTTTTTCGCTCTCGCAGAAGGATAATCCGAGCCTTTACTTCAAACTGCTCGACCCCTCGGTAATAAGCGAACCAATATTCGCAAAGGCGCATTCAACCATAATGATGAGCGGGACGTTATGCCCAACGGAGATGTATGCCGACGTTTTAGGCGCAGCTCCTGATAGGATAAAAGGAAAAAAAATAGCTCTGAGGGAGTACAAGTCGCCTTTTCCAGAGGAGAACCGAGTGATTGTCGTTACAAAAGAGCTTACAACGAAATATACGAAAAGGAGCGAGGAGATGTACAGGAAGGTAGCCGGGAAGATTGCCGAAGTGGCTAAATACGTAAGAGGCGGCATGGCTGTCTTCTTTCCTTCTTATGCGCTTCTAAAAAACATTGCTGCGTATTTACCCGAGGGAGTAAAGAGAAGGGCGATAGTAGAGCGGAGAGAGATGAAGAAAGAGGAGAAAAATAGGTTATATGAGATGCTGAGGGACGATAATGAGGGAATATTACTTGCCGTGCAGGGAGGTTCGCTTTCCGAAGGCATGGATTATGAATCCAATACGCTAAAGGCGATTATCGTGGTTGGATTGCCGTTAAGTCCGCCAACGCTGGAGGTAAAGACGATAGAAGGCTATTATGCGGGGAAATACGGAGCGGAAAAGGGACGGCTTTACGGTTATCACTATCCTGCGATTACAAAGGTGCTGCAAGCGGCTGGTAGAGGCATAAGAAGCGAGCACGACCGCTGCATCATCATTCTGATGGATTACCGATTCGCACAATTCCCGTATAAAAAATGCCTGCCCTCGGATTTCAATATGACATTTACAGATAGAGCGGAGGAGTTTTGTATAAATTTTTTTCAGAGATGAAAAAAGGAAATAGCAAAGCGCTTCTTCAATTTGCACTTTGCATTTTGCACCTGGTTATATTTGCCTATTCTTTAGGTGAGATTTTGGATTTATAGTAGAACTACAACTCCTCCTCAACCCCTTCGAGTTCTTCACCGAACTCCTCTTCTACTTCTTTCTCCAGTTCAGTACCAGCGCCGGCACCAGCACCTAAAGCATCTTCTATTAGCTCCCTTATGGAATTCCACGTTGCAAATGCCTTTTCCTTGTCATAAGGGAAATTAAAAGACTTCCTTGCCCAGTCGCTTTCCACTATCTTTTTACCTTCCATCCTTCGCACCCAGTGCTGCTCTATGGAGATAAACTTGCCATATTGCCCCTCTTTTACAAGGCACTTCCATACTTTCCTTGGACTTCCATCCTCATTTTTCATAATCACCCTATACCCGACATCTCTTAACGTTCTTATACTCGGTCTTATTTCGCTCATGGCTTCTTCTTTCACCTATACCCCTATCGCTTTATATCCCTATTTATATTTTTATTAATATTTAAGAGATAAATTTTAGTTAAGCACCAGTGAGAAAGATGGATGCGCATGAGTATCTTCTAAAGCATTCGCAGGAACTCTCAGAGGAGTATCCGGGGAAGTATCTGGCAATCGTTGATGATAGCGTGGTTGCTGTAAGTAATTCGGGGCATGAGGCATTTGAAAAGGCGAAAAAATTATGCCCGGGAAAAGAGATTTATATAACCTACATGCCAACCGACGAAGAAACGGTGACGCTATTATGAGATTTTCATACATAAAACTGAGAGGGAGGTATCTGCCCATTATTCCGCTTAAAGTTAAGGGAGAGGATGAGTGGATCATCTATGATGCATTTGTAGATTCTGGTGCAGGTTATTCTATATTTCAATCTGATGTTGCAGAAGATCTCAACTTAAAATTAGAGGAGGGTAAGAAAGAATATGTTACGATTGGTGACGGATCGCTTATAATCGTTTACACACATCGGTTGGAGATTCAAATAGGTGATGAGGAGTTTAATGCGATGATTGGATTCTCAAGACGGCTTGGCATTGGATTCAACATTATCGGGAGAAAAGACATATTTGAGAGGTTTAAAGTTTGCTTTGATGAAAAGGAGAAGGTTGTTGAGTTTATAGGACTATAAACACTTACCTTTCCGTTATCCTGTCGACTCCCTCTCTTTCTGTCATCAGCGCACTCAGCGCTTTCGGCGGTGAACAAATACAAGAAAGGTTTATGAGTAAATCCTTATTATATCAGAGAGGATAGCACTTGCTGCTTCGATAGGTCCTGCGCCTTTTCCAATGACTGTGATATCGCCAGCCAAATCTGTTTTTATGGTTGCAACGTTCAGCGTGCCTCCGACATTAAGCGGGTCTTCTTTTGGAACTAACCGAGGCGCAACCTTCAGGCATCCCTCCCTGTCCACTTCTCCTATTAATTTTATCATGTAGCCTGCGTCATTAGCCAGCTTCAGTGCATCAGGTGTTATCTCCGTGATGCCTGTTACCTCTACATCCTCATAAGTCGCATTCATACCAAAAACGGAATTAGCCAGGATCACGAGTTTCACCGCAGTATCTATTCCCTCAACATCTTTGGAAGGGTCTGTTTCAGCTATTCCTATCTCCTGCGCCTCCTTTAACACATGCTCGTATGGTAGCTCTTCTTCTGCCATCCTCGTTAGAATATAGTTGCAAGTGCCATTCAAAATGCCCTTTATGGATATTATCCCGTTACCTGCGAGATTCTCCCGTATCAGCGAAATTATCGGCATAGCGCCGCCTACTGATGCTTCGAATCGTATTTCCTTATCTCGCTTCGCTGCGAGTTCCATCAACCTTCTATACTCTAACGCCAGCGGACCTTTATTCGAGGTTACCACATGTTTATCGGATTCCAATGCGGTAATTATATGCGTTAATCCCGGCTCGCCAGTCTCGACGTTCGTTGGCGTTGCCTCCACCATAACCTCGTGCTCTATTTCTTTTATTACCTCCAGGGTCGTCATATCTTCCGGCTTTCCCCCTCTCTTGAGTTTCATTATCGCATCTTCGCTCAGTCCATTCTCATTTACAATAACACCTCTCAAGTCCGCTATGCCGACAATTTTTATATCCATACCGTGTTTTCTCGCTATCTCCGCCCTTTTACGCCTTATCACCTCTGCTACGCCGCCCCCTACGTTTCCAAACCCGATTATCGAAATCCTTACCGTTTTTGGTTTTGTCTTCATTTTCACACACTCCAAATCAAACTGACGAGATAACCATGATGCCCTTTTTGTTCGCCGTACGCTCTAATATACCCAAAGCTTCTCTCAGTTCTTCTTTTCCTATTGCACTGATCGTAACCGAAGCAGAGGATTTCTTATCCACGCCGGGCATGGAAAGAGAAAGCTCCACCACTTCCGCAAATCCCGTGCTGTCTATACTATCTATCGTCTCTCTTATATCCGAATGCACTATATGCCCGATTAGCAAAACAACCATTGATTCCTTCAGTCGCTCTTTCCCTATTCTTACCACGTTCACGCCGCTTTCCTTCAACCTTTCTACCAATCCATCCAATCGCCGTTCCTCTATCTCAAGTACCAGTTGAACAGGTATTCGTCCTGAAGGCGTCTTTTTATCACGCTGATGCAACACGCTGAGAATATTACCTCCAAAATCCGATACCGGCTTCAATGCAAGCACTAACTGACCCGGTATGTCCTTCAGTTCGATGTCCATGGATATTTTCATTTTTTATACCTTCATCCCCTCCCTCACAAGTTCGACTTTTGAAAACTTAAAACTCATCTCTGCAACTGAAGAAGGACTTAACCTCTTTTTCGCATCCAGTATCTCTATTCCAATTATTTCGTTATTTTTATCAAAATCAATGATTATTCCTTCCCTAATCTCCTCGCTTATTTCATATTCCCCTTCTCTGAACTTAATATACATCGCATCCGCTTCAGGATCGTATCGTATTTCCATCTTTTTACCCCCATAAATACCTCTTTGGATCAGCCCTATACGCAGAAACAACTGTTATTTTGTCTCCCTCCTTTTCATAGATAACCCTTAACAGTTTATTATCAAATACTTTGTGTGCTATTTTCCGATTACCATGTCCGTTAACAACCTCTGTTGGATTTTTTATTGTCATTTCCACTTCTTTTTTACTTATCTTTCGCTCCTTTATTTGGTCTTCTGCATGTTTGTAATAGTTTATCATTCTTTATATTTCATAGCCCTTTTCTCTTTAACTTATTTCAGATATTCTCACACCTCCACGCGCTCGAACAATTTCTTCGGCTTTTTCAGCGTTTGTCCACTCGCTATCGGCGCTATCATCTCATCAACCTTCACCGAATGCACTTCACTTTCCATTCCCAATTGCGACCACACCTCTTCCATCTTGTCCGGCATCACCGCCTCTAACAATACACACACTGCTTTTATTATTTGCAGCACGTTCTTTACTATTTCTCCACATCTTTCCCTCTCTTTCTCACCCTTTTTTATCAAATGCCAGGGCTCTTCTCGTTGAAAAAAGCTGTTTCCAAAATCCGCAAGCCCCATCGCCGCATCAACGAGCTTCTTGAATTCGTATTCCTCCACCGCTTTTATCACTTCATCCCTCGTCTCCTCTATCTTACCCAGGACCTCCTCTTCTATATCGCCTTCGGGAACCACGCCGAAATTTTTATACGCAAATGATATAACCCGATGGACGAGGTTTCCCAGAACCGCTAATAGCTCATTGTTTACACGCATGGAAAAAGAGTCCCAGGAGAAATCCAGCTCCTTCGTGTGGCTTGATTGCGCCGCTAAATAATACCTTAACGTATCGGGATGGAATCGTTCTAAGAACTCTGACGCCCATATCACGTTCCCGCGGCTCTTTGAAAACGTCTTTCCATCTATTTTCACCATACCCGAAGCAACAACGGCATCAGGCAGCGAATAATCCGCTCCTTTTAGCATCGCCGGCCAGAATATGCAGTGATGATATATAATGTCCGTGCCTATGAAATGCACAATAGTGGCTTGGTTTTCCGTCCAATATTTCCGCCATCCATTCTCTTCCGTTGTAGAATATTTCTTTGGTAAAGCTTTTTTATAAGCCCTTACAGGGCTTGCGGGGTCGTGGGGCGGAGCCCCACATAAAGAAAGGTTTTTCATCAACTCTTCTGTAAAGGAGATATACCCAATAGGAGCGTCAACCCAGACATAAACGACCAAATCATCCCTGCCCGGGAATTTCACGCCCCATTCCAGATTCCTCGTTATGCACCAATCCCTCAGTTCCTTTTTCACCCATTCCTTCGCATAGTTCTTTGCATTCAGCGTGCCGCCCAATTTATCTAAATACGAGACGAGGAAATCGGCAAATGAGGAGAGTTTGAAGAAGAACTGCTCCTGTTCTTTAAAATCCGCTTCGCTTCCGCAAATCTTGCATTTCGGCTCTATTATCTCCCCTGGCTCGAGATGCTTACCACAGCCCTGGTCACATTCATCGCCTCTTGCCATTGCTCCACAGTAAGGGCATTTTCCTTCCACGTATCTATCAGGTAGAAACCGCCCGCAGGTATTGCAAAACGCCTGTTTTGTCTCCTCTTTATATACATACCCGTTCTCTATCAACTTCTTTACTATCTCTTCCGTCCTTCTATGGTTGCTTTCCGAATCGGTTTGTCCATAATAGTCGAAATCCACATTCAGTTCTTTGAAAATCCGCTTGAAATGCTCATGGTATTTCTCAACTACCTCTTCGGGTGTGATGCCCTGTGCTTCTGCACTCAGCACAATCGGCGTTCCATGCGTGTCCGAACCGCTTATAAAAAAGGCATCGTAGCCCATCTTTCGAAGCATCCGCCTGTATATATCAGCGGGGACGTAAGTCCTGAGGTGCCCTATATGACACTCACCATTAACATAAGGCAACGCAGAGGTTACCAGGACCGGCTTCTCAATTGGTATCTTCATTTGTTTTTGGTTAGCAATACATCAATATCATATCAAAAATGATAGATTTATAATACTTTTGCTTTTTAACAACTTTTGATTTGGCAAGTAAAACTCCAAAAACTCAAATAAAAAATAAAAAGGAGAGGAGAATTATTTAGCCTCTTCTCCTCATGGGATACGCCACTGCCAGTAGTCCTGCAACTGCGAATGCTGCCTCAAATCTAGGTGCCTTGCCGCCCTCTTCCGGAACTTCAGGAGCTCCTGTTGGATATTCTTCGGAGGGAGTCTCTTCCGGCTCTTCTTCAGCAGAAGGTGCCGCATCCCCACCTAAGGCAGTGATTCCTTTGTAATCAATCGAATTGGCAAATGCGTATAGCGTGTCTTTGTCGCTGTTTGTGTTGATCCCAACCAGAAGGAGCGGCTGACAAGAATGGAATCAATTTATAAAATGTACCGCTTCTGTTGCTGCACTAACAGTACACAACCCTGTAGCTCCCACAAGGAGCACTCCTATCAGAACGAGCATCCCAAGTCTCTCTATTTCCATTCTTTTCATACACATCGCCTCATAATTTTTTATTTTGTTTGGGCTTCTGCAAAATCGCCTACAATCGGCAGCTTATACTTCTCCCCCTGATACGCCTTGAACATCAGTATCAACCACAGGATTAGTACCAAAATCCATATCAACGTTGAAATCGCCCAGCCGATGAAAGGTATCCACATGAATATCCATCCAATTATCCATGCTATCACCATTAGTGGTAGAAACGTTGCGATAGACTGCATTGCGTGAAATCGAACGAATTTGTTCTCCTTCTCCAGCACCAGGAATACAATGCCTGTTAGCCAGCCCAAAACATAGCACAAAAGCCCCGCTATATTCTCTTCCAAACCCATAGATGTTTTTTCCATTTTTTGCCTCCCAGTATTTCATTATTAAAAGGGTTTTTAAACTTTTCGGTTGGGGGCATAATTCATAGACACCCCCTTGCATACCAACAGTATTGAATATGCACTTTTTCAGGATAATTTCTATTAAACAAATACAGGGTTAGATTTTTTCTTCGCATCTTCCACGTCATCTTGCGAGAGACTCAGGAGCATGAGCAATCTTTACCAACGCCTCTTTCTCTACGAAATGCAGTTCACCGGGAACGACGAGCACATGCGGAAGTTCACCGAACTCATAGCTCTTCAATGCATTCAAATAATCTGCTTTCACCACCGGCATATCCGACCCCGCCCTCGCTATCCCAACGATTATTGATTTTTTCAGCACTTCTCCTCTCTTTTTTTCCTCAACTGCTTCCAGCAGCCTTAACGCATCTTTTATACGCATCGGAATATCAAGATAGAGCAGAGTATGCAACCCACGCTCTCTGTTTGCTATTATCGTGTCGTATGGCACTTCTGATATAACCCCTTTGTAAGCTGGAGAGACCGTAGCGGATTTACCAAACTTGTAACTCTGGAGACCACATACTCCCGCAACCGCCGAGGAAATGGAAGGTGCGTGTATTATCCTCGTCTCTATTCCCATGTCTATCGCTCTAAGCCGCAAATCAACGTGCGTGGTTGCAATCATCGCATCTCCACCGGTGAGTAGAACCACTTTTTGTATCTTTGCATGCTTTAAAATCACCTCCTCTGCATTTTCCTCTATTTCCCCTCGCTCCAACACAAAAATTCGTTTGCCATACGCTTCCTCCATCCTTTCTACCGTTTTTCCGCCTAAGGGGGCGGTGTAAAATTCGGCATACACCACATCCGCATCTCTTATCGCTTCTAACCCTTTCAAGGTTATGTCCTTCTCGTCGTATAATCCGAGACCAACAAAAGTAAGCATAAACAAATTTCTCTTTTACAAAAAGAAAAGTTTCAGTAACCGAAAAATTTATAATAACGCTCACATAATTATTAAGTGTCAAAATGAAACGATTTGTATGTTTGCTCGTAATAGCCGTTTTAATATGTGCAATATTCCCGGTAATGGCAGAGGAAGAATTGCAAAGTCCGGGATTGCTACCTGACCATCCGTTCTACAAAGTTAAAAGATGGTCTGAAGGGGTTCACATGTTCTTTACTTTTGATGATACTGCAAAAGCAAGACTACATACACAGTTTTCTGAAGTAAGGTTAGCAGAAGCAAAAGCAATGACACAGCTTGGGAAAACTGAGTGGGCTGAAGATTTGATGGAAGATTACATGGAAGAACTTGATGAGACCCACAGGTGCATGCAAAGACAGAGACAGAAGGGGAGACATATAATGGATTTAGCCGAGCACGTGTGCAATGCAACGGATGAACACGCAGTGATTTTATCTGATTTAATAGATGAAGTTCCTGAACATGCAAGACCACGTATAGAGCGTGCAATTAATGCCTCTTCCAATGGGCATATACGGGCATTGGAAGCAATCGAAGAAGAGAAACCCGAAAGGGCTGCTCAACTTTCTGCTAAATTTGCAGAAAAAAGAATGATACGAGCAAGGGAGATGTTCGAAGTTGGAAGACCGGAACAGGCGCAAAGAATGCTTCGTAGATATAATGAAAGCATGGAAGAAGCTGAAGAAGCAATGAAGATGGCAGAAAAGCGCGGCTTAAATGTTACAGAGTTAGCTGAGCATGTCGGTAACATGACCTATAAACATATAGAAGTTCTTGAAGCGTTGTTGGATAAAGTTCCTGAACAGGCTAAGCCGCACATCGAGCATGCAATTAACGTGTCTATACATGGACACGAAACGTGTGTAAATAGAACACAAATGAGAACAGGACGAGTAATTGGCGATATAAGAAAAACAAGTTGTGAAAGTGATGCTGATTGTAGAGCGCTAATTTGTCCACAGGTTATTGGCAGTGATACTCCTATTTGCAGGGATGGCAAATGCTGGTGCGGAAAACCGAAAATCTTTTTATTATCATTAACAAAATAATTTTCTATTGTGTTGTCTTTTTGGGTAAAAGAATTTAGGAGGTGATAAAATGAAAAATGAAAAAACCAATAGCGATATTGATGGTAGCACTAATGACGCTATTTATGGTTACAAGTGCACTACCATTGCCGGCTTGCGCATCTACTGACGATAACAAACATGGGAGAGGAGCAGAAGATACTAAAGTACCCAAAAAGGCTCCTTTCAATCCTGGGTTCGAGGCTTATTGGAAGATTCCACGCGGGACATCTTACGGATATATTCCTCCACCCACGGATTTAAGCCACCTGAAACAGCTTCCAGTTGAAAGGTTGCCGATACCATACGGTCTTCCCAGCAGCTTCGACTGGAGAGATTACGGCAAGGTGACCCCGGTCAAGGACCAGAGTTCCTGTGGTACCTGCTGGATTTTCGGAACAACCTCAGTACTGGAATCGGCAGTTCTAATAGGCGAAAACGTACCGTATGATTTTTCCGAGCAGAGCGTAGCTTTGTGCGTTGACCGTTCCTGGGTTTATCTGTATGACGACACTACGGATCCTTGCCTGGCAGGTGGATGGGGTTGGCTTGCCACCGAAGCTTTTATCAAGAAAGGTTCTGTTCTGGAATCATGCAATCCATACAATCCCTCTGCTTTGAACTGTGATGGGTCGTGTGTATGTGATACTTGCCCACCTGTTAAGAAAGCTGATGGATATAGACTTGCAACGAATGACGGGTCACAAATTGACGTGATAAAAAATGCGGTGTATTACCATGAACCGCTTACTGTGGCTTTCTATTACACTTCGAGTGGGAACTATTCGGTTGAACCCGGGGGAACTATTTATGACTACTATCCGTGCTCTGAAGGCGCTAACCACTTAGTATCAATTATAGGTTGGAATGATGATGTCCCACATCCCGATCCAGAGCATAAAGGAACAGGAGCCTGGATTGTCAAAAACAGTTGGGGAACCGGTTGGGGAAATGATGGCTTCTTCTACCTTGCATACGACTCAAGTTGTGTCAGTGACATAGCCTATCTTGAGTATAAGGATGAAAACCCCGATGAGGAACTCCTTTACTGGGATGAGGCGGGGCACGTAAGTTCTGTGGGCTACGGGGACAGCAGTGCTTGGATGGCCAGTGTCTTTACTGCAGCTCAGTCAGGGGATTTAACCCATGTTGATTTCTGGACAACGAGCAACAATGCGCAGTATGAAATCTATGTTTGGAATGGCCGTTTTAAAAGTATGCTTGCCTATCAAATCGGAGAGTGTCAAGAGTATGGTTACTACTCTATACCGTTGAGCGCTCCGATTTCAATAGATGCAGGTCAGCAATTTACTGTTGGCGTTAAGATGACCACGCCGGGCTATAATTACCCCATACCTATTGAACTCGAATATCCAGGGTTGGTTGATCCACCTATACAGCGTACTGTAAGCTTTTTTAGGCACACGGATGGAGGTCGTTGGACGGACTTAGCACGCTATGGCTGGAACGCCTGTCTCCGTGCCAGGATGGTAAGCGAAGTACCAGAGAACCAACCACCAGTAGCAGATGCTGGAGGTCCATACACTGGAATAGAAGATGCTGAAGTAACATTTGATGGCTCAGAATCTTCCGATCCTGATGGTGACCCGCTGACATATACATGGTATTTCGGTGACGGAACCCAGTCCACTGTAACTACTCCTACCACGACTCATACCTATACTGCCGGTCAAGCAGGTATAGAAGAGGTATACACAGTGACGCTGATCGTGAACGATGGCAAAGTAGACTCCGCTTCGTCAACCACTACTGCAACTATTACCGGGGTTAATGATGCGCCGGTTGCTGATGCAGGAGGCCCTTATTCTGGAATCGTAAATGAGGCCATAGCTTTCGATGGTTCGGGATCAAGCGACGAAGAGGGAGCCATCGCTTCCTATACATGGGATTTCGGTGATGGAACTGTGGAGACCGTTACCACTGCCACCACTACTCACACCTATACCGCAACAGGCACCTATAGCGTGACTCTTACAGTGACTGACGGGAATGGAGAGACCGCTCAGGACATTACCACCGCTGAGGTAACAGAAGCACCTACCAACACCATGCACGTAGCAGGCATCGACATGTGGCACAATACAGCGGGGCGAAACTACTTCATCTACACTAAGGTGACCATTGTTGATAGCGAAAATGTTCCTGTAACAGGAGCGACGGTTTACTTGAAGACGACTTTGCCGGACAGTTCAACAGTCTATGATTCCAGATCCACAAACGGTGAGGGTGCAGTAACTTTCAAGTTGAGGTCGAGGCAGACCGGTACGTACACCTCGGAAGTGACCAATGTAGAAAAGACTGATTGGGAATATAATTCAGATGCAAATGTAGAGACAAGTGAAACACTGCTAATACCATAAATACAAGATGTAAATATTAAAGGAGGTTTTCCTCCTTTATTTATTTTTCGATAAGGGTTTAAACTTCGCTATTTCTAAAGTTTGTGATGAACGTTCAGTTATTATCTGGACTCGTATTACCGTTAGTTGAATCATTCACCGACACATTAGCAGAAGTATCCGTCAAAAAATCCGCTACATTAGAAACCAACTGATTATTATCCAGAACGTTATATGGCTCTGTCAAAAAGGTCAGGTCGCCGATAGCCAACACATTCGAGTCCGTGAGTACAACAGGTGAATATCGCCCAGGCACTTCTCTTATTGACGAATACGTGTTTTCATCGGTGAATATTACTCCTTTCTCCGAAGGGCTGATTGAACCCGCAGTATAGAAAACCAGTTTATTTAAGTTCTTCGTTATGCCATTATCCTCAAAATCAGTTAAATAAATATATCTAAAGTTTCCGGCATTTTCCTTTAAGTTGTAAAGGTAATCGTTCCGATAGACGATTCCAAACTCTGTTGACAGCGTATTCATCTTGTCTTTCGATTCAGGCGCAGGTCTGGTTGGGTCATCAATCAGCATCAGCCTTCCACCATTGTCAACGAAATTTCTTACGTCTTCCACTTCTTCCCATGAGAATGATGTTGCTGGCGATATAACGATATAAGCACTGGAATTTGCTAATCGCTCTTCTAAGCTCTCACTATCTTCCAGATACTCTATCGAATAGCCTCGTGAAATAATTCTATGCGCAAGCAGGTTCAAATCTTCTAATTCGAAACCATTATCATGTGATGAATCTACTAGAACAGTTCCCTCCCCCGTTCCATGCACGTCAATGAATTCGGTAGGGAGATGCAAGGAAACCTGTATATCCTCAATATCACATATATTCATCGGTGGCGCAAAGTATATTCCGCGATAAAAAACCAGAGTTTGTGCTCCTATCACAAGACATACAATTAGCACCATGAACACTATTTTTCTCATAGCTCCTCACTCACCCACATAAAAGTAGTAATTATTAGTTGGCATTGTGTCTGTTTTAGATAAGGTATCATTTGAATACGAAGATAAGAGTTCTGGAGCATATTCGTTGATGCGTACCGCTTTGTTAATATCAACTAATCCGTAATTGGCAATATACGCATAACTCGCTGCCTTTTCAATTGCATCGGACTTCGTGCCTATCCCATCTATAAGCCCGTATCGCATTCCCTCGATACCGGTATAAGTCCCCGCCTTGGATAGAGTTTCTTTATCAATGTTCAATCTATCATTTCTCTGAGCAATGATAGACTCGACAAAATATTGCTTTGCCATCTCAATCTGGCTTGTATAATGCTTTTTTGACTGCGCAGACTTGTATGGACCAGTAATTATGCGCTCCTCGTCTAAACTTTCTGGCTCGGGAAGCCAGGAAATAACACCTATACTGCCAACCTCGGATGATGGTTTCGCGTAAATAAAATTTGATGCTACTGCAATGTAATATCCCCCCGATGCACCCTTCTCATCTATTGAAGTAACAACTGGTTTTTCGCTTCTAAGTCTAAGCACCTCAAGATAAATTTCCTCTATCTTTGAAACCTCTCCACCCGGGCAATTCATATCTAACACAACCGCTTTTATTGTATTCTCCTCTCTTGCATATCTTAACGTCTTAACAATTTCATCCTTGGTTTCTTCGTCCATAATATGCGTATCAATGGTAATTACTCCGACATTCGGTATTTTTATAAAGAAATTGAAGATAAGAATCCCTATAATTATTGATACAATAGCTAAAAAAATATACGAGTTACTTAAACGCGAGATGCCACGAAGCGAAACTTGACTATTTGGCATATTCTTCTCCTACTCCTACCAATAGTATGTAAACCACTATTTAAATAAAGATGTGTTTGATATTTGTCAACAGCTTTCTGTGTCTTTTTTATTTTTCCACACTCTTACTTCGTACTCATCACAATATATCGCTTTTTATCTTCCACCATCTCATATTTAAAAAACATGTTTCTCGAATTCAAAAAGGAAGTTGAGCACGTGCTGAAGGAAGCGTTATTGGCAGGAGTGCCCGAAATAGTTCCACCTGCCGTTGCCGAGGCTTTGGATAAGGGGGCGTGGGAACCGGAATTGGAGTTAGAAGAGAGTGAACATGCGGATATTTCGTCCAGAGTTGCTTTCTCTTTAGCTCGCACTTACAAAAAGTCACCTGCTGTCGTGGCAGAAGAAATTGTAAATCATCTTGTGATACCTGCCGAAAACACATTAATATCGGATGCAGTTGCTGCCGGTCCCTATATTAACTTCTATGTGAACGATTTCTTCTTGCATAAGACCTTGCGGAAGATAAAAGAAGGAATAGAGCCCGCAGGAGAGAAGAAAGGTAAGATTATAATTGAGCATACATCTGCGAATCCTGATGGTCCACTCCACATAGGACATCTCAGAAACGCAATTATTGGTGACGTGCTGGTGCGAGTGTTAAAACGTGCTGGGTTCGATGTGGAAACGCATTATTACGTGAATGACATGGGAAGGCAGATAGGAGTAGTAGTGTGGGGTGCGGAAAGAATCGCCTTCGATGCGAACAAAAAAGCCGACCATGCCGTTGCTGACGTTTACATCGCGGCAAACAGGCTGGTGGAGGAGAACAGTGAATTTTTGGAGGATGTGGATGCGTTAATGAGGAACTACGAGGCAGGAGATGAAGCAGTGATGAAGAAATACGAAGCAGTAGTGAAGAAATGTCTTTCTGGAATACAGACGTCTTTGCAACGGTTAAATATTCGGCATGATTTATTCGTCTGGGAGAGTGAATTTGTGCGAGGAGGAGCGGTAGAAGAGGTAATGGAAGAGTTAAAGCAAAAGGGGGATATCAAACTTGATGGCTCTGATTCTGCTCTTTTACTGAAACTGGATGGTATAGAAAAGGAGCTGGTGATACAAAGGACTGACGGAACTTCGCTTTACACCACGAGAGACCTCGCATATCACAGATGGAAAAGCGATAGATGCGATAGGGTGATAGATGTGTTTGGTAAAGACCACGAGCTGGTTTCGCAACAATTGTCAAAAGCGCTGGAAATATTGGGTGTAAAGGTGCCGGAATTTGTTATTTTCGAGTTCGTTTCTTTGCCAACCGGTTCTTTATCCACTCGTGCTGGTAGATATATCGCGGCAGACGAGCTAATGGAAAAAATCGAGCAAAGGGCGTATGAAGAAGTGGATAAGAAAAGGACGGATTTAGACGAAGGTAAAAAGCACGAAATCGCAAGGAAGGTAGGAATAGGCGCATTACGGTATGATATGGTGAAAGTATCGCCGGATAAGCATATAACGTTTGTTTTTGAGGATGCGCTGGACATAGAAAAAAAAGGTGCTCCGTTCATTCAATATTCGCATGCACGTGCCTGCAGCATATTAAGGGCGGCGGAGGAAAGAGGTTTCTCTGTAAGAGATTACGATGCCTCTCTGCTGCGTGAAGAAAGCGAAATAGAATTGATAAAGAAGTTATCCAGGCTCGGATACGTTATAGAGTCTTCAGAGTTAAAGCCGCATCTGGTTGCTAAATATGTAAGAGAGGTTGCAGAGTGGTTCAATTTGTTTTATAAAGATTGTCCGGTGTTGAATGCAGAGGAAGAGCTGAGAAAAGCGAGGATGGTTCTTGTGGACTGTGCAAAAATTGTTTTAAGTAACGCTTTAGACGTGTTGGGTATTGAAGCGCCGGAAGAGATGTAAAATAAACGCTTTTGCAAGCAAAAGCGTTTACGAAAAAAAGTTCTTTTGTAAAAAGAAAAAGTATTGTAGAAATCAAAATGTGTTTATAATTTTGAATTTGGTGCTTGGTGCTTGGAATTTTTACTGCGCTATACAAATACATCTCCTTTATGCATCGCTACGGTCGAGTTCTTTTAAAGGGTAAACGAAGCTCTTTGCCCATTCCACGCCGATAATCTCTGAACCAGAAAATCCCGGCGGAGAAGCTGGACATTGATTGCTGCTTCCTCCAGTAAGTTGTATGTCTGAATTTTCTCAGGACATTCTCTAACCTCTTCCTTTGCTCCTCTATTGAAATTCCCTTCTCCTTCTCGCCTTTGTCTTTACCCTTACCTTCAACATCATGATAGAGCTGCTCCAGACTGTCAAATATATCTTTTAGCTCCTTGTCGTCCAGATAATAACTCACGAGTTCATTCAGTTCATCGAACACCTCTTTCAGTCTTTCCCCGTAGCTCTTCACATCTTCTCCCGCTAAGAATACTTCGCAGCCGCTTAAAGACCGCTCAAGCCTGTCAAGCGTCCATCCACTTGCTAAAACACGCACCTCCGGATAAAATCTCTTTATACACTCTGGCTTCATTGTCAATATGTTTCTAACGCTTACAATGCCCACGAGCAAGCCATTTTCAACCACCGGCAGCCTTTTTATACGCTTCTTTGATGCGAGTTCACATGCTTCATCTACCGGTGCTTCTGGCTCGATGGTGACCAGAGGGAAAGACATTATCTCTTCCGCTTTTACCTCACTTGCCCTTTTGTTCTTCAATAGAACTTTCAATGCTATATCTCGCTCAGTGATTATTCCCGCGGGTTTACCTTCCGAGGTTATAACTACGCTTCCTATTCCCAATTCTTTCATATCCTTCGCTATTTTAATGACCCTCGTGTCTTCATCTTCGGTGATGATTGGACTGCTCATGATGTCACGAACTTTCATCTTTACTTTTCCTCCTTTTGTGCTTATTTCCATCTTATCAGATGTATATTATATCTATTCTTGTTTTGTATTTGTTTACCGCCGGGAGCACGGAGAGCGCTGAGATGAGATAAATGATTTTTATGACTCTCTCGCTGTGTTCTCTGCGGGCTCAGTCAGCGGTAAACAAGTCTATCTAATAAATCGAGCATTTTGCATTTCATTCAGAAATGGGGAGCTTAAAAATAAATTTAGTTCCCATGCCAACTTCACTCTCCACCGCTATTTCTCCTCCATGCGCTTCCACATATCTCTTGCATAGAGAAAGCCCCAAACCAATGCCCGCGGCTTTTGTGGTAAAAAGTGGTTCGAAGATTCTTTTTATGTTCTCCTTCGGTATCCCTCCCCCGATATCTGCTATGCTTATCTCTATATTTCCTTTCTCTTTCTCTTTCGCCTTTTCCGCCTCTGTTTTTAGCTTCAGCAAGCCACCTTCAGGCATTGCCGATATTGCATTTCTGATAAGGTTCGAGCACGTGCGCAGAATTTGGTCGAAGTCAGCGTGAATCGTGGGAAGAGTTTCCTTTAACTCCTTTTTTACCTCTATGTTCTCAGGAATCTCAATGGAGGATAAGGCTTCTTCTAATATTTGATTAACGTTACATACCTTCAGAGTTGGTACCGGCATGCGAGCAAAGTCCAGTAAATCCGTAATTAAGCGATTAGCACGTTTCACTTCTTTTTCCATTATCGCAAGGTGCCGCTTGACCTTCTCATCCGCAACCTCCTTCTCCTTCTCCTTCTCCTTTTCCTCCTCCTCCGTGAGCTTCATGCCGAGGTAATAAACAGAGTTGCTTATCACTCCTAAGGGTTGTCTGAGCTCGTGTGCAACTCCCGAAGAGAATTCGCCTATCGCCGCAAGTCGTTCTGCCTGGAGAAGTTTTTTCTCCAACTCTTTTCGCTCCTCGCTAACAAGCCCGGTAACATACGCCACTGCTATAAAAATAGCGAATCTTCCACACGCCATGACAAGACCACCTGCTACGCCAGTAAGAGGGCTATCGAGGATTGGATGGGAGAAGTATGCCATAAGAATATGGATCACACCGAGAAGTAGCGCAACGTAAACCGCCTTCCTCTGATACCACATGCCTGCTAAAAGAATGGGAACATAGAAAAAATGGGTATAGAGAACCGTTATACCCAGGAAGAAGTTAATATAAATAGCTAAATTGACACATAGTATTACTGTAAAAGCCAATATAGGCAGTTTATCATCTTGCTTTGCAGATACACCGGGAAGGTCGCTATCTTCAGTCATGTAATTAAGTTAACTGAGAATATATAATAAAAAAAGCTTACCTGTATCTTAAAATTTTTTTGATAGCGTTAGCGTTTTTTTTTACTACTACGCATATATTTATTTAAAAATGTTACTTATCAAAACATTGAAATGGAAACCGGTATATGGTGAAAGAAAACAAGAAGGGAATCTTGCGATCGGGAAAAAGGGAACAGGAAGAAAGAGAGGGTGAAAGTGACGGAAAAGTAGGAGAAAGTGAAGAGGAGATAGAGTTTCAGGTCCAGGTCCAGGAAGCGATAGAAGAGAATGAAGAGAATGAAAAGAACGAGAGAGAGAGATACGCCGTTAATGAGCCTTATGCATATATCAGAATTATAGATTCTTCTCCTCCTCTTTACGAAGTTCTGGAGCCTGGGCTATCGGAAGGTGAGGAAGGGTTATTAAAAGAGATAAAAAAACACCTTTACGAGACGATAGCCGTGAGTTTCACCGGTGTTACTAATCCAGATGAGTTCCTGAGGGAAAAGGTGGAAGCACTGGTTAAGGATTTATACATGGAAATAAGCCCTGAGAGAATGGATAGGATAATGTATTACGTAAGGAGGGATTTCATTGGATATGGTAAGTTAGACCCGATTATGAGGGATAAAATGGCAGAGGACATTTCTGCTGATGGTCCTGGAATTCCTTTATATGTGTATCATCGAAATTACGAGTCAATAGAAACGAACATAAGATTTGATAAGGCAGAATTAGATTCTTTGATTTATAAATTGGCGCAGCGAGCAGGCAGACACATCTCGATGGCAAAGCCACTCTTAGATGCTTCTCTTCCCAACAAGGATAGATTACAATTAAGCATAGGAACTGAGATTACAACAAGAGGCTCAACTTTTACTATAAGGAAGTTTAAAGAGATACCTATTACGCCGATAGAGCTTATAGATTATGGGACGTTCTCCGTGGAAATGATTGCCTATCTCTGGATGGCAGTAGAAAATGGCTTTAACATTCTTATATCTGGTGGTACAGCCACGGGGAAAACAACGGTTTTAAACGCTGTTTCTATGTTCATACCGCCGGAAAGTAAAGTCGTATCCATCGAAGACACGAGAGAAATAAATCTATCACATCAGAATTGGATTCCGGCAGTCACAAGGGAGGCAGAAGAGGGTGGGCATTCAATAGAAATGTTTGATTTGCTGCGTGCTGCGCTCAGACAACGCCCCGAATACGTTCTGGTTGGTGAAGTGCGAGGAAAAGAAGCGTATACACTTTTCCAGGCGATGGCAACCGGACACATCACCTTGTCAACGGTTCATGCGGATTCTGCGGATGCGGTAGTAAAACGGCTGACAAAAGCACCGATTGATATCCCCTTGATGCTGCTTGATAGCTTGGACATAATACCCATCCAGAGGTCGGTGAAAGTGGGAAATAAAAGAGTGAGGAGATGCGCGCAAATCATAGAAGTAACAGGCATTGATTTTGATAATGATACGCTAAAAACGAACGAACTGTTCAGTTGGCGACCGGATGAATTTTCGTTCACGGGAGAATCGAGCGTTTTCGTTGAGATAATGGATATGCTTAATATGAATGAGAAGGAGCTATCAGAGGAGTTTGCACGCAGGGTAAGGATTCTGGAGGGGATGAGAAAGAAAGGCATGAATGACTTCCACGCACTAAGTGAGATTATATTTGAGTATAATATAAACCCGGAAGAGGTAGAGAAGAGGATTGTGGATGAACATGGATATAAATGAAACAGCATTTGGTCTATTTGGTGACTATTTCAGAAGGAGAAGAGCGAAATTCGGTTCAGTACGCGACAATCTTATGAAAGCGAGGATATACGTTCCTGTGGAGCGATGGCTATCAAATGCTGCTTTTTATTCCATTATAGGCGTGATTTTTACACTATTTATCTATTTACTCATGAAGATTATGCTATCTGTTATACTAAAATCTGGTTTCCTGTCTTCTTTTGGTTTAATAGACATCATTCTCATTCCTATGGGTATTTTAATCGCCTTTTTTTCTGTTTTCTTCAGTTTTTATTCCTTACCGCAAATGAAGGCATGGGAAAGGAGAGGTAAAATAGAAGAGCTTCTTCCTTATGCTATCGGTTATATATCTTCGATGGCTTCCATTGGAGTGATTCCTTATGAGATATTCAAGAAGCTATCAGAGATGGGGGAAAACTACGGCGAGGTAAGCATGGAAGCTAAGCAGATAGTGCGTGATGTAGAATTGCTTGGATTTGATTTCATAACAGCATTAAGAAACTTAGCAGCGGTAACTGCTTCTCCACAAATGAGGTCTTTCATGCAAGGAGCAGTAACAACAACTCTTTCCGGTGGTGAAATGGGCGCATACTTCATTAATGCCGCAAAGATGTATATGGAAGAAAGGAGACGGAAATACGGCGATTTCATCACAATGCTGGGCTTGTTTGCCGAGTTTTATGTCGTAGGACTGGTTGCAGGACCGCTACTGATTGTGGTGGTGATGGCGATAATGTGCTTCCTCGGTTCTGCTTCTTTAGCATCACTTGCTGCGATTGTGTATATAATCATTCCACTTGGCTCTGCGGGATTTATCTTTTTGATTGGTCTATATTCGTGAAGGTGCGAAGGTGAAAGAAAAATGGAGAATGAGTTTCTGGAGGCATTGGAAAAAAGAAAGAGAAAGAGAAAGAGAACGGAAAGCCTGATAAAATTCCTCAGAGACCCTATGGAAATCATCAGGGGTAACCCTGTAAGATTGGGCTACATATCGGGAGTTATTGGCGGATTTCTTATGCTTATTTCATATATCTACGAGTTGGAGTTTGTTGCACCGTATGATGCATACATCTTAGCGGGTATCGCGGCGTTTGTTCCACCGGCATATTATATTTACAGTGAGGAAAAGCGGGTAAGGAAAGCGGAGGATGCGTTTCCGGAGTTGCTTCGTGACCTTGCACAAGCAAAGAGAGCAGGGCTATCGCTGATAGATGCCGTTACGCTTACCGCGGAAGGAGAATACGGGATGCTTACGGACGGGATAAGAACGATTAGCACGCAGCTATCATGGGGTGTTCCTTTCGAGGATGCACTGCGTATATTTGCAAAGCGTTATCCCACACGAATAATAAAACGTTCCATAGAAATGATTATAGAGGGATACAAGACCGGTGGAGAGGTGGGCGAGGTTCTTAAAATCGCTGCGGATGACGTTATGGAGTTAAAATCGCTGGAGAAAAGAAGAATCGCGGATATGAGCCCTTATGTAATGGTTTGCTACGTCACTTTCTTTGTTTTCTTAGGCGTCTTAATGGTACTGTATCACTCGTTCATTCCTACGATGGTGGAAGCGGGGGAACAAGTAGCGGAAGCAGGCGCAGGTGGAAGGGGCGGTGTAATGATCAAAGGAGTGAATGTGGAAATGCTGAAGATGATTTTCTTCCATTGTGGCGTTATCCAGGGAATTTGTTCGGGATTAGTAGCAGGGAAGTTAGGAGATGGTAAAATTATCGCAGGACTGAAACATGCAGTGGTGTTAGCATTAGCAGCGTTTGGACTTTTTGCGGTTTTGAAATTTATGCCGATTTAGCTTATATCTCCACCTCAACCACGGTCTTTTCCAGATACAACTGGACACCGTGCTCATGTCCATAAAACTCAACAGACACAGTTTTTGCAGTAGCATTAACACTGACATTATAGTCATAAGGAGTAGTCAAGGTGGTTTTTTCAAGCTCCCTATTGAACCACTTATCCCAGATGGACGGGTACTCAGTGGTAAGGTTGAGGGTTAAATTATCGAATTTATTGCTGAAGCTATCGTAGTCATTGTAGAAATTTTCCACCGAAGTTGTAGTTGCACCGGCGTAAGAAAACTTGGTGCCGGTCAAATCAATCATAGAAATCTCTATTGTAGGGATGCCACTCTCGCTGGTGATATTAATAGGAGGTGGGTGAAGCATGAATCCGCCTTCCCTTTGATACTTAATCACCGCACCGTGCTCATAGACAATCTCCTGGTTGGGGTAGTAGAGGTAGTTGCTTTTGAATTTGATGATACCCGATGCCTCTTCCACAGTTGGACTACCACCTACCGGGTTGGAGGAGGAGTAATTTATGCGGACGGAATACAATTCAGGAGTCATAGTGGCTTCATAAGTGTATAATTCCGCACGATACTGAATATAGCGATGCCCATCAAATGCAGAGGATAAATCGGAGATGTCCTGTCCATTTGCTACTGCGGGGCAGTTTTCCCACAGCGTGGCATTCCCATCCATGACAGAGGACATGCTTGTTCTTGCTTTCATTACAATAGATGTATATTCATCAGAAACAGCGCTCCATGTCATTTCGCCGTAACATGTGGTGGTATTCTCGGTGTCATAGACACGTGAGACGTAGTAACCGAAAGAATAATGAGGGACAGAGGAGATGTAAGTGGTTCCACTTTCGTAAAAAGAACCACTTGAGCCAGAGACTCCGTTTTCTCCGGCATTTTTACCACCAGCACCACCAGCACCACCAGCACCACCGTCCACAGGATGAGAATAACTTGTAGAAGTATAGAGAGATGTATTTTCATAAAATACTTTGATTCTTCCGCCGGCTCCACCACCAGCACCACCACCGCTATCTGCATTTCCAGTGGACCCATTACCACCTGCCCCTCCGAGACCACCTTTAGCAGATAGTGTGCCGGAGATTGATACGTCACGTCCACGAATGATGATGGTTCCGCCACTGCCACCACCACCACCACCGCCTGCTTTACCAGAAGATTCCGCACCATTTCTACCATGTGACCCGTCAGCGGAAATAGTTCCGGCAATGGTTATTTTCTCGGCAGACAATAAAATTGCTCCACCTCCGTTTCCTCCATCACCGCCATTTGCACCTACGAAAGGCGTTCCCGCCGCACCTTCTCCGTATCCACCGCCACCACCACCAGAGCCAAATTCTATGACTGAAGAAGTGTCATCACTATAAGAGTCTCCACCTGCACCAGCCTCAGAAGTTATATCTCCTCCCAGACCGCCGTTACCGCCATCTCCACCATAACCCGCACCACCGCCTCCGCCACCAGTATAGCCGGGGTTTCCGTAGCCCATGCCGCTACCTATTGTACCACCGTCGCCGCCTAAATATCCCCTACCATCGGCGAATATTTTGGAAGTGGAATCTATGGTGATTTGATTGGCATAGATTTTTAAGAATTGGCAGGGAGCGACGTATAAAGTGCCGCCATTTACGATTTCAACACGGTCGTAGTAATACTCATCGCCGCGGATTGCCGCAGTTCCATCAAGGATTAAATCTCCATGAGTAGAAAGTTTTGAAAGTTTAATCTCGTCGGAAGTGACATCCACTTTAACTCTAACTGCATCTGCATTCATAAAATCAGCGGTGGTGGTCTCTTCCCAAAAGTAGTTTACCGGAGACGGTGGTGTTGGTCCTCCCGTAACAGCGGGCGTAATCTTGAATATTTCAGTATCAGGAAGGAAGTTAAGGCTCGAGCCCGGAGGTGACATGCCGAGGATAGGGACTTTATCAGGCGCCATTTTTACAGGTATTGCGCCTCCAGCAAGTTCGCTCTCGCCCTTTTTTAACACGATTCCATCAATGAGTGTTTTCAGTTCTGAGAAGTCATCTGCGACGTTGGCTGTATGTAGCGCTTCATAATCCTTGGTCCAGTCAGGGATATGAGAGGCAAAATAACTGGTTGATGCAACAATAAGGATACCTATAACGAGGACGGCACCAATCACCGTTGATTGCGCATCTTCAGATTGCAGGAAGTTTTTATTTCTCTCCTTCATTGTCTGTCGTGGTCTTGGATTTCAAATAAACGCGCTATTCATTTTCTTCTTTTGTTCACTATAAATATAAATGTATCCATTATTTGTAAATTATCTTTCACTGGTAGATATAAATGTATCCATTGTTTGTAAATCATATTTACTTATATCTCCACCTCAACCGCGGTCTTTTCCAGATACAACTCAACATCATCCCCTTTACCGTAAAAATCGACTTCCACATTTTTACCTGTAACACTGACGTCAAAATAAGAAGCGTCCAATCCTGATTCTTCAAGCGTCTTATCAAACCAGTTACCCCAGACGAAAGGATAGTCAGTGGTGATATTGATAGTCAAACCAGGGTATTTCAAACCGTCAGCGAGCAAAGTGTAAGTTTTGAACTGGGTTTTCACAGATGTCGAAGTTCCACCGGAGTAAGAATAGTTGGCGCCGGTCAAATCAACCAAAGAAATTCTTATCGTCGGGATGCCACTCTCGTTGGAGATAAGAATAGGAGGAGCTTGAAGCATGAATCCGCCTTCATTTTGATACTTAATCACCGCGCCGTGCTCATAGACAATCTCCTGGTTTGGGTAGTAGAGGTAATTGCTTCTGAATTTGATGCTTCCGGAGGCGTTTGCTAAGGTAGGACCAGGACTCTGTGTGGAGAAGGAATAATTGACTTTAGTTCTGGTCAAAGCAGATGTCTTAGAGTCATCATCAGTGGACAATTCCGCACGATACTGAATGTAGCGATGTGCAACCGGGGATACTGAGCCTACACCCGACAAATCAATTACGTTTTCTCCATTATCCGATGAGAGTTCGGGGCAGTCATCCCAGGAAATTGCAGAAGCCATGTTTTCATTCCAGTCTGTTCTGACCTTCATAACAAGGTCACTATTCAAAGTAGCGTCCCAGGTCATTTCGCCATAACCTACGCTGTCATCTCCCGTATCATGCACAGTGGAAACGAAGTAACCGGTTGAATAGTAAGTGACATCGGTGGGCGAGGTGGCGTATGCAACTTGCTTCTTGTAATAGGTACCATCGTCTCCATTAGCACCACCTGGAGTTCCACTACCTCCTTGTCCTTTATCCACCGACTCATCTGGACTAACGGTACCTAATTCATAAAATATCTTGATTCTCCCACCGGCTCCACCTCCACCTCCTTCACCACTACTGTAACCAGCACCACCATCACCGCCGTTTGCAGAAAGCGTGGCTGTGCCTGGGATTGTAACGTCTTTTCCACGTATCAGAATGCCTCCACCACTGCCTCCACCACCACCGCCTGCATCGCCGCCAGAGCCAGTTTCACCATCTATACCGTTGGCAGAAATGGTTCCGTCAATGGTTATTTCTTCGGCATCCAGCCAGATGGCTCCACCACCAGTTCCACCAGTTCCACCCCACGCATCTCCACCACCACCTCCCCCGGAGCCTATTTGTATGAATAAGGAAGTTTCATCTCCATACTTCACTCCTCCATCTCCTCCATAACTTCCACCACCGTCTCCGCCTTCTCCTCCATAGCCAGCACCACCGCCGCCGCCACCGCTACCCATGCCACCACCACCACCACCGCCGCCACCAAAAGAACCCGGTTTTCCATAACCTATGCCAGAACCCGCTGACTCACTGCCACCACCTAAATTCCCCCTGCCGTCGGCATCTATTTTTGAGCTGGAATCTACGGTGATGTTGCTGGCGTAGATTCTCAAAACGCCCGAAGCATTAGTAACGGATAAAACGCTATTGTTTTTGATTATGACCTGACCGTAGTAATGAATATAAGGGGGGGCTAAGTCTCCGGATAGCTCCATCTCCGTATTATCCAGGATTAAATCCGTAGTGGTAGGCGAAGAAAGCATTACCATATCAGAGGAGACACTCACCCTATTGGAGTTATCATAGTCGTAATAATCGGTGAAACCAGAATTAGGTACTGTCCAATCTCCGCTTCCGCCACTACCACCACCAACCGGGACTATGAGTTCGAATTTTTCAGCTTCCGGATCGAAGACCAGGTTTGACCCAGGCGGTGAGATACCGAAGATAGGAACTTCCTCAGGACACATTTTTATGTTTGTAGTTCTCTCAAAGAGCTCTCCTTTTATTCCATCAATTAGCGTTTTCTGTTCTGAGAAGTCATCTTCGACGTCGGCAGTATGTAGAGCTTCAAAATCCTTCGTCCAATCGGGGACTTGAGTGGCAAAATAAATGGATGATGCAGCAATAAAGATACCTATAATTAGGACGGTACCAATCACCGTTGATTGTGCATCTTCCGATTGCAGGAAATTTTTATTTTTTTTCATGGGCATTGTCCAGGATTCCAAATAAAAGAAATATCCAATTTCTCCTTTCGTTCAGAGTTAAACGTAAGAGTATGCTCTATTATATGAAAAGATAAATACTAATATATAAAGGTATATGCTATTACATAAATTATTGTTCAATGATGAATATAAAAGTATCTAATGTTTGTAAAATCTTTAAATGATAGAATGATAGACAAAACCGAGAAGAAGCAAGTTAAAGGAATTATCGCAGCGTTGAAAAAATAGATTTATTCTGGTGTGATTATCTCCAAAAAATCAACTCGCTTAAAATCAGGGTCAAATGTAGCAATCTTTCTGATTCTTTGATGCTTGCAAGTTGCGGCGATTAAGGCATCATTCGGAAGTAAGTGATATTCCTTAATAACTTCCTTAGAAACATCGAAAATTTCTTCGTTCAATTCTAAGACAACCAACTTATCCTTTATCGAATTAAGCAGATGTAGCCTATCTACTATTAACTTCTTCCCTCTGCCTTTCTCGAATTCCTTTTTCATTCTGAAAAAACTGTATTTCTCGGTGTTTAATTCGTCTAAAACGCTACTAACAATGATTTTGAAACTTGCCTCTTCAAGAACATTAACGGGTATGTGCAAAAGATAGATGGAGAGTTTTCTTAGAACTTCGAGTTCGCCTTCAAGTATAACTTTCAGAAGAACGGTTGTATCAATCAAGCATTTTTCCTTCATAGTACATTTCATCTAATTTTTGCGGACGGATTCTTACCTTTGGCAAGGTTTTAATTGCTTCTTTTATTTCTTTAATGTCCTTTAATGTGAGACTTCCCTTTTCCTTCTCTATTATAATTTTTGCTTTTCCCCCTTCCTCCATTTCCACCTTCTTCAGTGGCTTGAACACTCCATCTTCATAAACCACCTCAATCGTTTTTTGCATCTGGCATCGCCTCGCTATTTCATCCTTGATTTTAAAATATTATTCTTTCATATAAATTTTTGCATTTTTCATTTTGCACTCTGCTCTGCATTTTGCAATTAGCTTGACATTGTCAGATTAACCGCAGAGTTCACGGAGAACGCAGAGGATGTAGGTTTAGAGGTTTAGGTTTTAGGGTT
>JAFNKG010000092.1 GCA_017883965.1 Candidatus Methanophagales archaeon
TGAACCGTTATCCTGCGATGGATGTAAAATTCCCGGCGGCATTTGTTAAAAGCGGATCAGACATCAGTTTGCTTATTCCTCATACTGAGATTAATAAAGCTAAGTCTATGGAGGATTTGATAAATCTCGTAACAGAGAAGATGGAAGAAATTACGAGTGTGAGAAGTAAAATGAACTGAAAATATTGATTTCTCGCCTGATAAAATGCCATCATATATGCCAGTCAGCGCCGACGGGCGAACGCACTTAGCACCTCAACTTCATACAATTATAGAGAACATATAAATACTATAACTGCACTATCAGCCTGATTTTATGAAGGATTTGATAGACATCTTCTCCGTAATCGTGGCGGCGGTGCGTGAGCGAAGGCGATAATAACAAACGGTGACAAAGAGACAGATAAAGGATTAAGGATTATTTATTTCTTAACCACAACTCTGTCCTAATATAATTTAAATTGATTGCATCAATATTATTTTTGCTTAAATATCCAAAAAGTTTAAAATCATCCGTAAAAACTAAATAATTGTATTCCCTGGCACTTTCATTAATAGTTAAATCGGTAATGCCAAATTTTGATAATAAATTTATCTCTAATAATTGATTCTTATTTATGTATATTTCTTCTGATTTTTTTATAATCTCTATGAAGTATGAAAAATATTGTCCTAATCTTGATTTATCCATTTGACACGAAAGATTTGAAAGTTCCGCCAGAATTTGAGGTGTAACAATGATTTTTTTAAATCTAAGAATTATACTTTTTACTATATGAAAATCCTCAATAGAATATTTTTTAGTTCTTTTGAATTTGTGTATGTAATTTTCATCAAAAATACCGATTAAAAATAATAATAATACATTTGTATCTATCAAAATACCTTTTGAAGAATGTTTTAATATGAGTCGCTCAACAATTGAATAATTCATAGTGATTTTTCATACTGCTCTTATCTTCATTGAACGTACTTCGCCTGTATATGCATCAACTTCAAAAAGTTTATACGCCTTTTTCTCTGCATACATGAGTTCTTCTCTTTCTTTAAAACCTAAAGTAACAAGCCAGTATTTTTCATCATCACTTAATTCGATTTCCTCAACGATAACTCCACCAGTATGTCCTGTAATATCCGTAAAATATTTTGCGGCAGCAATAACGGCATCCTTAGCTTCAATCATTTTGTATATCCCCCTTATTATATCGCTCCATCTTTATTACCCCTGCACATCTTTCACCTAAGACATGGGTATATATAAAACTTCATCTTAGTTCAATTTATTTCAATTCTACGAAATTATTCTCACCGTTTATTTCATATTCGCTTCGCCTTTCACCTTCATCGCTTTTTCGGGTAACTCATATCATTGTAGTAAAGAAGCTTGATCGGGATATTGGTTTTAGTCTGGATATAAGGAAGTTGGATTCATGCCACCACCCCACCACATGTATAAGTAATTAACGAAAATCGTTAATTACTTAAATATGTAACTCAACAATTATACTATGGTAGTCCTCACTGTAAAGATAGATGCGGAAATAGTAAATGCATTCAAACATTTTGAAGGCTGGATTAGTTTAAGCCAGATAGCTAAGACGCTCAGAATCACATATCCAAAAACAGAACGGATATGCTGGACTTTAGCAGGCAAAGGAGTAGTCTTTTGGAAGCCGGGGAAAGGAAGGGAACAGTTGTTCAGGTATAACAAAGATTATGGGAGAAAGAAAGAAGCAAACATACTCCATGAAATAGATAAACTTCTTGGTAGGGACTATTACATAACGGGTGAAACCGCCTTATTCCTGCATAATCTAACAGACCATGCAATGTATCAGAGGCTAATAGAACTCGCTCTGCCCAAAACTAAATATAACGAACTGGCTGATAAGTTGGTTGAAAATTTAAATAGATATGCAACGATTTTACCGCATAAGATTCCCAAACACTGTAATAAAGATAATATATTAACAGATGCTTTGGAGGTTGGGGATGTCGTAGTTTTAAGAAAAGCAGTGCATAATCCCAGAATGTTGAAATTTCATGGCGATTTAAATTTACCTGGCATGAAGTTTATTCTGGAGGAAGTTGATCTACCAGATAAGGAGCTATTCGAATACACGCTACGGGCTCTGGATTTAAATCTCACAGAAGAGGAGTTTAAGGAGTTATGCCAGAGAAAGCACGATTTGGTTTACTTGAAAAAGTATCTTGAAGGCGATAAAAACATACCGGATAATATTTTAAATGCTATAAAGCAAGCGGCGAGAAATGTTAGACGATATTAGTTCATTGTTCTGGGGAAAGGAAGCTTTTAATGGGGCGAAAATACGAGACTATTCTAAAAGAGAGGGGGTTAATCCAAGAGATTTCGAAAAACAGATATGGGAATATGATACCTTGTTTGTTCTGAAAGAGTTTTCTGATTTGGATTTATTCTTCAAGGGTGGGACATGCGTCCAGTTTCTTCTACCGTTAAATTTCCAGAGGTTTTCTGTTGATCTGGACTTCAACATAGAAACTAAATATAAAATAAATCAGATTTTCGGTGATAAAACAATGATTCAGGATGTGGTGAAGGCAATAGAGGTTTCTCTTAAGAATAAGGAGTATTCACGATATATGCATGCCCTGCCAAAGGAAGTTGCTCCATTGATCAGGGACCGGATGTTCTACACTAAATTAATTGATGTTATTGCGGGTATTTAGAGCGGCATCGCCCCTATCGCTCTTCCTCCATTCTCCGAAACCTCTACTTTTCTCTTCTTCTTTCGGTAAATTAGGAAGCATCATTCTTCGACTAGATTACATATTTATTGATCTTGAAGCACGACTAAATTTTTAGATTTTATAAGGTAAAAGGGGTATAAAAAGGTTCAAGGAGAGAAAACACTTTTAAGAGGCATCTGTCAAAACACGCTTTTAAAGCAAAGCCTGCAATAAAAACATAATAATAAAAACCCAATCAAATAAAGAAGAGGGGAAAGGAGAATGAGATACAAAACAGGACTTTTTGATATGGATGGCACGTTAATTGACTCATCGGAAGCGATTGTGAATTCGATAAAGGAAGCAGCAAGAATAATCGGCTGGCGAATCCCAGCAGATAACGAGATAAAGGAGATAATCCACCTGCCGAGTCATCTCTCTTTTAAGGTTTTATACCCTGATAAAGAACCAGAAGATTTCGATTCAGTATTTCTCCATTTTATGCGCGGTAAATATAAAAATATGATAAAAGAAGTTCCGAACGCGAAAATGACGCTTGAATTACTAAGTGCGAAGGGGATAAAAATAGGGATAGTGACCACAAAGGATAAACTATCAGCAGAAGAAACAGTAAAGAATTTTCAGTTTCCTTGTGACATTTTGCTCACCGCGGAGGATACGGAAAGGACACGACCCGACCCTGAACCGTTACTGAAAGCGATAAAAATACTCAAATCCTCAGCTTTTCAAACGTTCTATTGTGGCGATACACCGCAGGATATAATCCAGGGGAGAAGGGCAGGAGTTAAAACTATTGGGTTAGCTACCGGGTTACACTCAAAGGAGGATTTGGAAAGAGAAAAACCTGATTTTATCTTTGATGATATTGAAGAGGTCTTGAGTATATCATGAGAGGATATATTTTAAGTTGTCTCAAGTTTAATTCACTCCCTTTCCTCTTTTTTAGACTTTGCGATAATCAATCTGACTATGCCAGAAAAAGTCAAATTTTTGACTACCTGAATCTCAAGACCTGCCTTTTGGATGTTTGCTAAGGTGCGTCTGTTTATGTTGGCGCCCCGTATGCGAACCGTGAGGGGGTTCAATAGATCAAATATTATCCTCAAGAACGGGTTCTCTGGGTACATGTGCTCCAGAAATACAGCTTTACCAGCCGGACGAAGCAAGCGATTGATTTCACGCAGGCTCAGTTCAGGGTCGGGTACGGAACAGTAAACAAACGTTGCAACGACCACATCAAAGGATTTATCTGGAAATTCAAGGGACTGGGCATCCATCTGCAAGAGGTCCACGTTTTTCATGTTGAGAACTTCAGCCCGCTTCCGAGCCAATACGAGCATCCGGTCACTCAAATCAATTGCAGTGATTTTTGAATCTTTTGGATAGTAAGGCATGTTCTTGCCGGTACCAACGCCAATTTCTAATATCTCTCTTGCAGAGTCCACGGCTTCCCAAACCAGCTCTCGCCATTTACGAAATAATAGCCGCTCCTCAAAGGTCTCCATCAGGTCATAAACGGGTGCTATCCGGTCATAACGAGCTTTAGTGATGGCTGTTGTAGCCTCTGGGTCTATGGTTTGTTCTGGTACAGGTTCAGGAGCACGAATCTTATCCATAGTTGAAACTTTTAGTTTACCTCTATCTTTCCATACCTACATTAAGTTTCCAATAGGATAAAAGTTTTATATATCTAACACAATATTAAGTTGGAGAAAACATCCAAACAAGGAGGTGAAGCGAGGTGTCGGATAAAGAGAAGGATTTGATCTGGCTATTCGTAGTTCTTGTGGTGTTGATAGGTATCCTACCTGCGCTAATGTGGGGGCTATGGGGTGGCGGCTACATGCACGGAATGAGGGGTATGGGATATGGCTGGTGGTTCATGCCTCTGATACCGTTTGCGTTTCTGGTGCTACTCGTGCTCGGAGTTTATTACCTCCTTAAAGAATTTGCGAGAACAGAGAGAGCGGTACCAAGCCATGGCGAAAGAACTCTCGAGATACTCAAAGAAAGATATGCAAGAGGTGAAATCACAAGGGAAGAATACTTGAAGATGAAAGAGGAGCTGGAATCATGAACAGGAAAAGGTTGGCTTTAGGGATTGTTCTGGTTTCGGTCAGCGTAATTGGCCTATTGATGTTTGGCGTCTCCCAGCTAAGAACAACCAGCATTGACCTTGCCTTAAACATCGCTGAGGGGTATCTGGCATCGTTGGACAGCTCTGACCTTGCTATTGGTGAGATTATGGAGTTCGAGCAGAATTTCTATGTGATATACTATGAAAAATCAACAGGGATTGGAGCATTCGAGATGCTCATTGACAAAGATACAGGACGAATCTTTCCTGAATATGGACCGAATATGATGTGGAACACGAAATATGGTCATGCAGGAATGATGGGGGGTTGGCGCCAGGTTCCATCGGGAGAGATGTCCATCAATCAGGATGAGGCGGTATCAATAGCGCAGGAATTTCTTGACAGGTTTTTACCAGGAACCGTTGCAGAAGATCCACATCCCTTCTACGGATACTATACGATTCACGTCACAAAAGACGGAGCGATATACGGTATGCTCAGTGTCCACGGCTACGATGGCACTGTTTGGTACCACAATTGGCACGGCGCTTACATCCGGAGTCGAGAGATACACGAAGAGTGAGGATGTTACCTCTGTTGATCGTGACGTTATTGAGGCAACTGCATATTGCGATCTTTATAATCCCTCATAGGCATTGTGGAAGCTCGTCTTCGATTGTTATTGCCTCCGTAGGACAGTTGTAGGTAGCCTCTTGACAGCAGTCTATGTTTTCTTCGCAGTCGCCTATCACCTGACTTATTCCGTTATCGTCCAGTTTGAAAACCTCAGGACAATTTTCCTCACACAAACCACATCCAATACACAGTTCGATATCAACGAGCTGATCCCAAAACTATATATAAGTTCCAAACCATAATTTTGTGTATGACATTCAAAAAGATAGATGATAACTTG
>JAFNKG010000093.1 GCA_017883965.1 Candidatus Methanophagales archaeon
CGACAAATCTTCTCTTCTCGAAATCGCTTCCTTTATCACGTCCACGTACATCCCCGACTTATACATCTCATCGGCTTTGAAAATCTCTATTTTTATGCCCAAATCTGCTAAAGAATCAAGGAACGGCTGTAGAAAGTGGTCTGCGTATGACGAATGGCATCCCTCGGGGTCCGGTATCGCTGATAATGGTTTTCCTACATGCGCTTCGTATTCTCCCGGAAGGAACGAGTATCTTCTCCTGAGCGGGTCGAAAGTGTCTGCGACGTAGATAAGTCTCGCATCCACGCCCATATCCACAAGAGCAGAATGCACCGCATCTCCTATTATTATCTCTCGCAGGTTCCCCACGTGAATATCGCCAGAGGGTGTAATACCGGTAGCAAGAACATGCTTTTTCGCTTTCCTCCGCTCTACTATCTCCTTTGCGATTGCTAACGACCAGTGCATTTTTTGTTGATAATACTATGGTGGCGAGTAGTAGATAAAAATAAAGTCTTTTGAAAGCACATTCGGAGAACATAGACGGATGGAAGTTATCTTTCTCCTTTATACCCACTCGTAATCTTTAATATCTCCTCACCATAGGATTCAATCTTCTTTTCACCAATTCCTTTAATCCCCTCCAACTCCTCCTTTGTCTTCGGTAATTGATTTGCTATCCCGATTAACGTGCTATTGTGAAAAACGCAATAAGCCGGGATATTCCTCTCAGCCGCGATATTTTTTCGCCACTTCTTCAACGCTTCAAGCACGCTCAAATTTCCGGATTCGCTAATTACCGCCTCTCTTTTCACCGGTAACCGCAAATCTATTTCTTTCCCTCCCTCATCGGTGACAGGTATTTCTCCCGCTTCAACATCCTCTCCTATGTGACGCAAAAACGGATTGCAAACACTGCACGCATTGCACTCCCCATCATACTCTTCACCGAAATAATTCAAAATGAACTTCCTCTTGCACTCCTCGCTCTCCACGTATTCCACCACGTTCTCGACCTTTTTTAGATTACTCTCTTCCAGGCGCCGGAAGATTTCAAGAAGCTCAACCATATCAACATCTTTTATATCGGAATTGACCTTGATAGGCGTGCAAAAATCCCTTTCTTCAAGTTCTATTATCCCCGCAATTTTCAACTCCCGCAAGACATTGTTTATCTTTGGAATGGATATCTTAACAGAACTGCTCAACACTTCCAAATCCAGCCAACTATTCAAATACCTCTTGAAATACGCATTCCTGATTATCTCTTCCGCCTCTCGCGGATAATAATTTAGCGATTCAACATCAGCATCCTGCATTCTCACCACCGCACGTCTGTAAATCCGGAAATACGTTTTTATCGCGCCCAGCCTCTCAAGATGATGCAAAATCAATCTGATGGGGACTTCATTCAGCTTCAAATCGTTTGCTACCCTCTTGACATTCACATAACTCAATTTCCCCATCCCTTGCCCTCGTGTCAACAAATCAAGCACTGCTTTAATTTGCTTAGCAGATGGCGTATTTCGTTTTATCAATATTCTTAGTTTCCTCTCATCCCCTTTAGAATAAAGCAAGATGCAATTCGCTATCTTTCCATCCCTTCCCGCACGCCCGACCTCCTGATAATAGTTCTCGATAGATTTCGGCAGATTGTAATGGATTATCGCCCTTATATCCTCTTTGTCAATGCCCATCCCAAAGGCATTGGTGGCAACCACGATTCTCGTTTTACCGCTTATAAAATCATTTTGTATCCTCCTTCTTTCTTCCTTATCAGCTATTTGACCGTGATAATGCGATACGCTAAACCCCTCTCCAGCCAGATATTCAGCCAGTTCTTCTGCGGTTCTTGTGAAATTGACGTAAACGATAGCAGAGCCTTTGAGTTGTGTCAACAGCGTTTTGAGTAACTCTTCTTTTCTAATGGCGCTTTTCAAGGTGAGCACGGAAAATAACAGGTTCTTACGGTCAAAACTGTCTTTGAACACGTCACAACTGATACCCAATTGTTTTTGTATATCCTCTTCAACTGTGTTAGTAGCGGTAGCAGTCAATCCAAGCACAGGCGGAGGGGGATTGTTTAGTGCCTTTATTACACCTTGCAGTCGTAAATAGTCGGGTCTGAAGTTATGACCCCAGACAGAAATGCAATGCACCTCGTCAATCGCTATCAGGCTGATATTACACGACTTTAATATACTCATCAATTTGTTATCTACGAATGTTTCGGGAGCGACATACAACATCTTTAATTCCGATTCTTTTAATTGCTCGTATATCCGTTCTTTTGAACTGGAATCCAGCATGGAATTAATATACGCCACTTCAAGAACCCCCTTCTTCTTCAGATTGTCCACCTGGTCTTTCATTAATGCGATTAACGGGCTTACTACGATGGTTAACCCATCAGATATCAATGCGGGTATCTGGAAACAGATAGACTTCCCGGCACCCGTGGGTAGTATTGCCAGGGTGTTCCTTGAGGTTAAAACATTGTTAATTATTTCTCTTTGATTTGACCGAAAAGAGCTGTGATTGAACACGGTGGTTAAAATTGTCAGCGGGTCTTTTGTGTTGGAGGTCTTACGGTCCATTTTATTTACCCCATAATACAATCGGGTGATACATATTATTATACCATAATCATATCATGATTAAGGTTCGATAATATCCTCAATAGCTTTCAAAGATATCATTAGTTGAGGAAAGAACTTAACAAGGTCTTCTATTTCCAAATTCGTTACCACTTTGCCATAATTTTTTGTCCCTGTCGTTTGTTTCACTCTTTCCCGAAATTCTTCCTTGTCTTGACAAGGGTCTATCCACACACCATATTTATACTCTATTACTTTAGCAATATGTATCTCGGTCTTTGGACAAGTCTTATCGCCCATAGCGCACATCACGATAGTAAAAATCTTTTCATTTTGACAGTTTATCAATAAAGCTTTATCATCTGAAGAGTTTATCCTCTTTATCTCCTCCTTGAGGCTAAAGCTCTTTATATCACGTTCGATTTGATTTTTGACATCTTTAACAATGTTTGTTTTAAAATTCTCTAAGTCTAGAATCACAAGAAAAGGTCCATGGATAGATGCCTCAACATAATTCGCAAGGACCTTTAAGATAGCAAGTGTTGTTCGGGGTTCAAACTTCTTCTGCATCTCCTCTGTAACTCCGAGTTTGCTGGGATAGTGAGGAAAGCAGAGAAGGTTTAAAGTACCATCGAGCTTTTGTGTAACGACTTCTACCAGTCCTACTTCGCTACTCCCGTTTCCCGTCAAAGCAATACATGAACACTCCCGTAGTTTCTCGAAGTTCTCAAACTCCTTTTTGAATTTCATAGTTTTAGTAAGTCCGGCAAAAGTCTCGGGTCCTGGTTAGAAATCACGAAATCCTCAAGTTCTTCGAGTGTGAGTCTCTTGTGTAGTAATATATCATCTGCGGTCTTTTGGAGTAGAATGATACTACTATCTTTACTTTCGAGTCCTATATCAAGAAGCTTCAGGAGTACATCTATACTATGCGTTGCAATCACCACCTGCCAATCCTTCTTCGCAAGCCACTCTAAAACAAGTTTTATCAGCGTTGGATGAACGGAAGCTTCAAAATCGTCCCAGAGCACGAGTTCAGGTGAGCTTGCTTCAAGCCACATGAGGACACTAAGTATCTTCTTGACCCCATCGCCTAAATCTCGAACTTTGACATAGAATGGCTTACCATTTACTTCTTTCCTTACGTATAACTCATTCTCCCTCACAATGGTTTCGGTAAAGGTATCATTTACGGACTTGTTTATAATGTCCTTAACAATGTTTACATGCGCTTCGCTCTTCTCTATGCGCTCCCAACTTTTCATTAAATGTTCCTGTAAATGCCTTAAAAATGTGCTCTCGTTAGGCACGAATGCGACAAAATCATTAGCCCTTTCCCTCTCAATGCCTAAACGCTCACAGCATCTGCTAGCATCGACATGCTCCTCTTCCATGAAGAAACTGTCACCACCCTCACTAATTTCAGCATGGCATGCTTTCTCTTTAACCACGAACTCTAAAGATGCAGAACCCGCATACCTGTAAATGGCGGAGTTTCTCCCTCCAAGGAGATATTCAAAAACCCCTTTTCGTTCTCTCCAATTACCAACAGTAAGGCTCATTGGTAATTTAAGGTCTGGATGCGGCAAAAGAGAGAGCGCATGCAATATCGCAGACTTCCCACTGTTGTTTCTCCCAACAAGAACGTTAAACTTTGCAAGCTCCAGAGGCTCCTTTAATTCCTTTATGCCCCTGAACTCTTTCAAATCTAAGGAAGAAACGAGCACCATTTTCTCACTTAAGTTTTCTTTTCCGTCAACGCTTTTCTTTTTCAAAAGAAAAGGGTTGAGGCATAGCAGCGATCCTTAGTTCCCAAGTGCTCTCGCAACTCAGTACAATAGGGAACGCTGACAGGCTTATCTGCCGGGTTCGGAATGAGACCGGGAGTTTCCCCGCCGCTATGGCCGCTATGCCCATATACCTATTTTCATTTTCCTACTTATAAAGCTTATTAAAAATACCATATATAAAAGAAGCCAAAAAACATTTTATCACCGAATAGTGTATTTTCGCATATCGGCGATGGAACTAAAATGGAAAGGAGAAACGTATTGGCATCAGGGATTGTGATTGCCCTAATTGCATGTGTCGCCGCTCTCACTTTTCACTTCGCCTTAGCACCACCAGTCCAAACACTCAAAGTCTTCCATGCCGGAAGCTTAGCAGTTCCTTTGGCGGAAGCTGAGAGACAATTCGAGGCGCTGAATCCGAATGTTGACGTGCAACGTGAAGCAATGGGTAGTATAGCCGCAATAAGACAGATAACCGATGTTGGGAAAAGAGGAGATGTGCTTGCATCCGCCGATTACACGCTTATACCGAGCATGATGTATCCTGAGTATGCAGATTGGGTGGTAAGATTCGCAACAAATAGCATCGTGCTTGCATACAATCCTGAGATGAGCAGATATGCAGATGAAATAACACCCGATAACTGGTATGAGATTCTTCGCATGGATGGTGTGACCTTTGGCTTCTCAAATCCGAATCTCGACCCTTGCGGATACAGGGCAGTAATGGTTTCTCAGCTTGCGGAGCTATATCACGGCGATGCGAGGATATTCGATGATTTGATTCTCAACAACACGGCAATTACGATAAGTGAGGAAGAAGAGATGACCTCTCTAATAAAAGCACCGGAAGATTTGACGCCAAATACAGAGAAGGTAAGAATAAGACCAAAAGAAGTTGAACTCGTCGCATTAGTAGAATTGGGTGGGCTTGATTATGCCTTTGAATATAGAAGCGTTGCCGTTCAGCACAATCTAAGCTATGTAGATTTGCCAGCGGAGATAGACCTGAGCAACGTGGCGTATGAAGATTCCTACAATAAAGTAAAATTACAAAAAGCAGATGGAGCGACAATCACTGCAAGTACAATTATATATGGTATAACAGTTCCGAAGAATGCACCGAATCCTGAACTTGGACTTGAGTTCGTG
>JAFNKG010000019.1 GCA_017883965.1 Candidatus Methanophagales archaeon
AAAAGTCTGAAATATTCCACGATGTTTTGTCAGTTATTTCATTTTCATTTTACTCTATCATGTGCTGTCAGGTCACAATTAGGATTTAGGGTTTTCCACTCTTTATTGAGCATATTCATATGATTAAAAATAAAGAGGTGCAACAAGAAACAGTATAGTATTAATAATACCGTGCGAAACGCTTATTCCGTATATCGAGCCTGTTTTCTCTCGCACAATTGAATAGATGAATCCGACAGAGAAAGCAAGCAGGCAATCCAAAATAGTGAGATTGCCAACGTGAAGCACGCCGAAAACAGTCGCTACAAAAAGAATCCCGCTCCATTTACTCATCAATCTTATTGCGTTATATTGGAGCAAGCCTCTGAATGCGAATTCCTCTATGAAACCCGTGCATACAATGAAAATTAGCGAAACCGCGATAAAATTCACGGCTCCTGACGCTGACGCTAACCCTAACCCAAGCAAAGGAGCAGGCTTCAAAATTTGATATTCCATTATTCCAAAAGGTATGGCGAGGAGAATCACACCTGCCTCAATTGGCGTGTTTCTTAAATGAGGTGTAAAAAGCCCGACGTCCTCAGGTCGGAGCTCTTGCAACCACATGCAGGTAAAGATTGCAATGAATATCGGTATGGAAATGAGCATGAACCATGAGAGCCAGCTGAACTGAACAAGCGGCATTGATAAGCTCAGTATTCGGATAAGTGGAGCGAGAACAAGAGCCATAAGAAACCGTGATAAATTTTTATCCGTATCGTATTCCAACGCGGAATGGAGAAGCAGTGCGAACAGGATGATTGCATGTAATGCGATACCTGTTTTCGCATCGTAAATCGTCATCAGCTCGGCGCACGTTATCAAAAGCAAGTAAGTAGCAGAGATGAGATACAGATTTCTTCGTAGCGCAGGAAAAACATTTTGCATGGAAAAAGATTTACTAAAAATCTTTTTTGCTTTGTTCTTTGATAAAGCTTTATTTTTTATTTCTGCTAACACCTTCATTAATTCGCTTTCGCGCAGCTTTGCTTTACACCTTTTCATTATTATAGATATGATTAAAAATAAAGAGGTGCAACCAAAAACAAAATTGTGTTCATAATCCCATGCGAAACGCTTATACCGTATATTGAGCCTGTTTTTTCTCGCACCATGGAGTAGATAAAGCCAACGGAAAAAGCAAGCAGACAATTCAAAAGAGCGAGATTGCCAACGTGAAGCACACCGAAAATCGTAGATACAAAGAGATTTCCGCTCCATTTGCTCATCAATCTTATTGCGTTATATTGAAGCAAGCCTCTAAATACGAGCTCCTCTACAAAGCCTGTGCATACAATGAAAATTAGAGAAGAGGTGATAAAACTCGTTACTTCCAATCCTGGTAAATAAGCGGGCTTCCAAATTTGATATTCCAATATCCCAAAAGGTATGGCGAGGAGAATCACTCCCGCTTCAATTGGCATATTTCTTAAATGAGGCGTAAAAAGCCCGATGTCCTCAGGTCGGAGCTCTTGCAACCACATGCAGGTAAAGATTGCAATGAATATAGAAATGGAAATGAGCATGAACCATGAGAGCCTGCTGAACTGAACAAATGGCATTGATAAGCTCAGTATTCGGATAAGTGGAGCGAGAACAAGAGCCATAAGAAACCGTGATAAATTTTTATCCGTATCGTATTTCAATGCTGAATGGAGAAGCAGTGCGAACAGGATGACTGCATGTAATGCGATACCTGCTTTCGCATCGTAAATTGTCAACAGCTCGGCGCACGTTATCAAAAGCAAGTAAGTAGCACAGATGAGATATGGATTTCTTCTCAAATAATCCTTTAGCACCATTATCAATCTCTCCGCTCGACGCCTCTTAAAAAGGGAGCCGTTACCTTCATTTTCTGCTAATACTTTCATTAATTCACTTTCGCACAGCTTTGTTTTATACCTTTTCATTATCCATGGATTGACCGACAAACTTTAAAGGGAAGTGTGCAGTATTTTATTTAATTATTTCATTATATTTTCAATAGTTTGTTAATTTATTTCGGTATGTATTCAAAAATATTTCCACTAGTTTGTTATAAAATTTGGATTTATGCGAGCATTTAAGTAACCACATTTGAATTTTGAAATTAGGGGTAAGTATTAACAAACAGGAAGAAATGATGAGAAATTTTATGGAATTTTTTGGGCTTGCAATTCTTGTAGCCTTCACTTCTGTCATTATATCTATTTCCATTCTGTCTCAAGGTGCGCTAATTTATTATTACGAGCCAAACAAGATTGTCTGGATTGCCGAAGTGCTTCTGGGAATTTGTGGCGTTATAGTGGGTATCAGGAGAATAAAAGAATGTTTACCCGGAATGTATTACCGTGAGAGCTGAAAAATCTTGAATAATAATCTCGTGAAATCTCGTGGTTTTTTACATTCGCTAGTAACTACAAATACCCACAAAGTTTTTTTTCCCCCTCGCCATCGAGAAATCCGAAAAGTTTTTATATTAAAAAAAATCGAAAAGTTTTTACACTTTATTGATATTCATTCATATTGCATGTTAATACAATGTTTAAGCTATGAAGAGCTTTTCGCGAATTTCAAGAAGGGATTGCGAAACGGTAACTGGAATAAGCTGAATTTCTTGCATAAAGCACTATACAGAGCTTCGCTGTGGTATCTGAAACGTGGTGGAGGCATAGTGAATAGATTGCTTGTGGAGAAGCTTTTGGAGCTTGTTGAAAGGCTAAAGGAGACGAAAGGTATGAGAATATTTAAGAGGGGATTTAAGAAAGCGGTTGAAATGCTCAAAAATGGTGAAGAGAATGGTGTGTTTGCATGGGCGCCAGGACTGAGGAATTGGCTTAAAGACCCGGACTATATCTTCTGGCTGGGGACGGTGCGGTAAAAAGTGATGAAACCAAAAGAGATGGATGGGATGAAATGGTAATAGCCCGATCAGGTGTGTTTTACGAGGGATTCAGACGCACTGGCATCGTGTCCGGAAGTGGTGGCGTAAAACTTTTTCTTCCTGAAGCTCCCCTTATCGCCTATCAATCTCAACCTTGCCAGGGTTCTCACGAGCCAGTAAATGAATTCCTCTCTCATATTATCACATCAAAAATTGTTTATTTGTTACGCACGCAATTATTATCGCAATCATTGTTTAAAAAGCTTTGCATATTCCCAAAAAAGTTTAAAGACATGTTTAAAAAAATTACAGGTTAAAAAAAACGCTGTGAAAAGGAGGGGAAGGTTCTACGCTAAGTAACGATACCGAGATAAAATGTTAGAAGTTTCTGTGGTCATCCCCACACTTGACGAGGAAGATAGCATTGGGATATGCATAGAGAAGATAAAGAGGATTTTCGAGGGGAATATAAGAGGAGAGATAATAGTTGCAGATAATTCCGTGGACAGAACTCCCGAAATTGCAAGTTCGAAAGGTGCTAAGGTTGTAACGCCGGATAAAAGGGGCTACGGCTATGCCTATCTCTACGCTTTTAAATATGCAAAAGGAGAGAACATAGTTATTGGAGACGGCGACAATACCTACGATTTTTCGGAAATCCCAAAGCTTTTAGAACCTTTGGAAAAAGGAGAGGCAGATATTGTGATGGGAAGCAGGTTCAAGGGAGAGATAAAGAAAGGTGCTATGCCCTTGCTGCATAGATACATAGGCAATCCAGTTCTAACATGGTTTTTGAATTTATTTTTCAATGCGAGAATTTCTGATGCTCACTGTGGACTCAGAGCGTGCAAAAAAGAAGCGCTGGAGAGGATGAATCTTAAATCAAGTGGTATGGAATTCGCATCCGAGATGATAATAGAGGCGGTGAGGCAGAAATTGAGAATAAAAGAAGTGCCTATAACATATTATCCGAGAGGAGGAGAATCGAAGCTGAGTTCTTTTTCTGATGGCTGGAGACATCTAAAATTCATGCTTTTGTTCTCTCCCGCCTATCTCTATTTCATACCGGGGCTGGTTCTCTTTTTATTTGGACTGTTAGTATTATTGCTGAGCTATTTCCATGTTAATGTGGGCTTTACACCAGGAATCCATTCAATGATTGCTGGAAGTTTGGCAGTAATCGTAGGCTATCAGATAATATGCCTGGGATTGTTTGCTGGACTATATGGAAAGAGAAACAATTTATTTGAACTGAATGGGCTAACGAAATTCATTTCGGAGCGTGTTTCATTGGAGCGTGGAGCGACCGCAGGGTTGGCAATGTTTCTCGGTGGGTTTGCTTATTCATTGCATTTAGTTATGAACTGGATAAGTAGCGGCTACAAGGACCTTCCGATGAGCGGGCAGGATATGATAGGCTTCACGCTTTTGGTCATAGGGTTGCAAACTATTTTCTTCTCCTTTTTCTTCAGCATGATTGGAGGAGGGAAAGAATAGAGTGGACATCCTCGAGAAATGTTTGGCTTGCATTCTATCATCAAACTTTAGAAAAGTTTGATCAAAATGCTTCGCATCAAACTGTAGAAAAGTTTGATCAAAATCTGGAGCTCAGGATTCGGGTATTTCAGAGGTGTGGTGAAATGACAAAAATAAAGTAAAGATAAAGAATATAAATATAAGAAAGTTTAATAGGAAAGTGATAAAATGGCAAAAATAGAAGAGATAAAGAGGAAATACAAGGACGAATGGGTGCTTGCAGAGGTTTTAGAGGAAGATGAGTTTGGACAGCCAACCGAGGTTGAACTGATAGCACACAGCAAGAGCAGAGACGATACCTATGAAGCGATGAGAAAGGCAAAGACAAAGGCAAAGGATATAGCACACTTCTACACGGGAGAAATCCTAAAAAAAGGATATGCGGTAGCGTTCCATGACTACATATAGAATAAGACCCCGATGCATCAGTAATTACAGTATACGCTGAAATTGAAGGTGTGATTATAGCAAGACCAAAGATGGCATTAGACACCGGAGCGACATACACGATGATACCATGGGACATTGCAGAGGTATTAGGGTATGATCCCGGTGCATCAAAGGATAGAGTTCCTCTGATTACTGCCAGCGGAGTTGAAAGAGCTCCATTAATCACCTTAAAGTCTATAAGTGTGCTGGGAAAAGATGCGGATAACGTTCAGACGGTTGTCCATAATCTACCAGAAAAGAGTTATGTAGATGGGTTACTCGGATTAAGTTTCCTCAGGAGGTTTAGAGTTTGTCTGGACTTTCAAAACGGTGTTATGGAGATTGAATAATATGAAAATGGAAGCAAAAGTAGAGCATATGACACCAATGGAGATATATAAAGGGTAAAGGAGCTCTCGGATGATGAACTATAGAAACTTCTCTTGCTTTTGGACCCGGAATTGACCGAAGAGATATTGATTCGGAGAGAGGAATCAAAGACGGAATTAAAGGATTGAAATCGTATCATTTCAAATCTGGAAATACAGAATATAGGATCATTTACGAGATTTATGAGGATAAAAACATTATTGCGGTGCTTTAATCTACGAGGATATGGTGGCAAAAAGAATCTTTTCAAAAGCTTCGCAGTTGCTTACAAAACTCTCAATCCCGTTTTCAATTGATGATATAAAAGAAGAAAGCAATGCGAAGATGACTCGTGGAGGTACACAGTGATAAAGATAAATGTCAAGGAAGATTTTAAGTGATGTCAATATGCAACCTTTTTATAAAGTAATAAATGTAAATACAAATAGGGTGAGAATCGCATGACAAAAAATGTAATACAAATAAGGATGCCGGGGAAATTAGCTGCGGATATAGAGAAGCTTGTTAAAAAAGGGCTCTACAAAAATAGAAGCGAAGTAGTAATTGATGCGGTCCGACATTTTTTGGGAAGCGAGAAGAGAAGCGAGATTGCATCGCTCATCGAGAAGCAGCTCATTGGAAAAAGTGAGAAGGCGGGCTATAGTAAAGAAGAATTGGATGAGTTGTGGGCTAAAGTCAGGAGTGCAGATGCATGGAAGAAAAGATTTGGAGAAAGCGCAGACGAAGTAATGGCTACACTGAGGGCAAGAAGATGATCTTTATTGATACTGACATCTTTGTGATGGACAAATTATTCCCGAATGATGATAGATATGAGGTCAATAAGGCATTTTTGAATAAAGCGGAGGAAAGATTCACCTCGATATTTAATCTATTTGAACTGCTCGGTATAGCATCATTCAATCTAAATGAGATAGAGCTTACGAAATTATTTAAAGGATTTGGAGAGGTTTATGGTTTGGAGATACTGTACCCTTCAACTGCTTTCATCTCGGTGAATGAATTTATAGAGACTCTTTTTGAGAGTGTGTTTCAGAAGATAAAGCGGAAGATGGGTTTTCAAGATGCATTAATTTTATTTGTTGCAGAAGAGCATCATTGTTCAAGGTTCATTACATGGAATGCGAAGCATTTCATTGATCGCACCTATTTGAGCGTTCAAACACCAAAAGAGTTTTTAGAATCGAGAACTGAAAAAGATAGGAGATAGAATTAAGAGAGGCTATTGCTGGATATATTGAGTCGCTAAAAGCCCTTAGAAAGCCAATACCGTTAGAGATTCCAGTCGAGGTTGAAGTTAAGGCAATTTCATGAAACTTCTAAGAGTTACAGGGGATAAGGTTGTGAAAGCGCTAAAGAGAGCTGGATTTGAAGAGATAAGGAAGAGAGGCAGTCACTGTTCAAACTTTAAAAGTTAAAGGAAACGAAAGGTATGAGAATATTTAAAAGAGGGTTTAAGAAAGCGGTTGAAATGCTGAAGAAGGGAGAAGAGAAAGAAGTGTTTGTATGGGCGCTTTCGTTAAGGTGATGGCTAAAAGACGGGATTATATATTCTGGTTGGGAACGCCGGATGAAGGGAAATGCAAAAGTAATGGGTTTATATAGAACAAAACATAACTTATAGCTAAGGATTAATAAGGGCGAAAAGGGTTGGTTGATATGATGCAAGAACTTAAAGAAAGGGCAAAAGAGGATGCTCGTTTATACGAAAGGTATGCAAAGTATCTTGAAACAGAACATTACGGTGAATTTGTCGCCATTTCCAGAGAAGGAAAGGTCATCGTTGGAAGAGATGATATAGAAGTTCTGAAGATAGCATTGAAGGATTTTGGGAAGGGGAACTTTGCCTTCCGAAGGGTTGGTTTCAGAGCAATGGGAAAATGGAGAGTTATCTTTGGTAGTTAGCTTTACCTATCCATTCCTGGGAATTAAATTTGCAGTAGGAACATTTGAGAAGGAGGTCCTGGCATATATTGATACTGGGTTCGATGGCTATCTAATAGTGCCGGAGGATCTGGTTTGGGAATTTGGAGAACCTGATTATGTATCAGAGTGGGAGCTTGGGGATGGCTCTATCGTGGATGCTCAGGACTATCTTGGGAATTTAGAGATAATCGGACTGGAGGAGAACATCGAAGCTCGTATTACTGCTATTGGAAATGAATTCATCATAGGGAAGGCGGTTATAGACCGTTATTGCATCACGTTCGATCACGGTGAGAGAGTGATAATAGAAAGGTAGTTATCTAAAAGATAGGATGTTACGGTAGTGAGCATAAATGACTGGTGGAAAGGAGATAGGAGTTAACGATGAACATAATCATTATCCTGCTGTATTTTCTGTCTTTTCTTTTAACTTATCAATTCGTTGGCTATCCTTCGTTAATGGCAATTGTAGCATTAAGATCAAAACCGAAAAATTTAAATTTAAAGCCAAATGAAAAATGGACAGGGACATCAAAAAGCGATTATTTCGTATCCAAATTTGTCTAACGAGGAGATAACGAAAGCTGTGGATGAAATATTGAAGGAGTATTCTATATCGCTAAGTTATATTCCGCTTGTTCTAAGGCAGGTGCTTCGCAGGAATGGATTGGATGAGATGATGAGGATTTTATATTCGGTGGAAATGTTTATAAGATACATTGCAAATAGATAAGTGGTGATATGATGGAAAAGATAGATGCAAAGACCGAAGTAACGATGCACACAAAAATAGAGAAGGCGATTGAAAAGATTAAGAATGTAGAGAGATTCGAAAAAGTAAAATTCGTCGTTTTGTATGGCTCTGCAGCAGAGGGGCAGATGACCAGGGATTCAGATATAGACCTCTGTATCTACTATGATGGGGATTACGATGAATCATCAGGATTCAGGTTTAAAGTTCTTTCAGAACTCTTTGATGATATTTTTGACGTTCAAATTTTTCAACAACTCCCTATTTATGTGAGGGTGGAGGTTTTGAAGGGAAAGGTGATCTACTGCAAGGATAAGCGGTTTTTATACGAAGCGGCTCGTGAGACGATAAAGGATTTTGAGGCATTTAAACACAGATTTTATGATTATATCGGAGAGAAGGCGATTACATGAGGAAAGAGACTATTAGAAAAGATATTATTATAAGAAAAATAAAGGGGTTTATGGAGATTTATTAGGGGTTTGCAAGGTGAATATTATAGCTAAAGATAGAATGAGAAGACCTTTGAACCTTAAAGGTGATAGTAGATGAGGGGAAATAGGTTAGAGTTTGCAGCTTTCATTGAGAAGGCGCAGGCTGAAATAAGCGTTGATGCGTTCAAAGAGCTTCTATGATCTGGCGTTTCAAATTTGCGGAATTGGGATTTTACGCTACGAGTTATCTTTCACTCATGGATACGCAGAAGTAGCTCTGAGGCAGGTTTTGAGGCGGCACTGCTGGGATGAGATGAGGCGGCTTTTATATTCGACAAGGATGTTTTTGGGATATATCTCGAATAGAGGTTGAAATGAAATATTTTAGAGCAGCGAGGGATAAAAAGGATTGTTAAAGCAGCTTCAGATGATAGGATTAAGAAAAGAGTTGAGTTAATCATTGGATAACTTTATATATAGTTATTGACAATGTATTTATGGTGACTGGAATGGCAATGATAGAAATATCATAAAAATAAGGAATAAGGGGTGGTTAATAGACAGATGGTAGAACTTAATGAACGCTATATAGTTGATAAGGATGGTAAAAAGTCAGCAGTCATACTTGATATTGAAGACTTTAAGGGGGTTATGGAACTGCTTAAGAAATATGAGGAGATAGAAACGCATGATACAGAGGACGTGACCGAGGATATAATAGAGGCTTTTAAAGACTTAAAAAAAGGGAAGATACATTTAGCAAGAGAGATACTAAATGAGCTATGAGATGAAAAGAGGTAAAAGAGGTGGCTTCAGGGTTATTTACTACTTATCTGATCATGTTGTATACTTGCTAACGATTTATGCTAAAGCAAAGAAGGAAGAAATCTCGGTTAAGGAGATTAAAGAAGCTCTGAGAGAATTGGAAATAACCTTGTAAAAGGAGGCAGAATTTTGAAGGATTATTATGTATCGCTAAGCTATGTTCCGATTGCATTGAGGCAGGTTTTGAGGCGGCATGGCATGGACGAGATGAGGAGGCTCTGGTATTCGGTGAGGATGTTTTTGGGGTATATTTCGAATAGAGGTTGAAATGAAATATGAAAACATTTATAAGAATATAGAATAAAAATAGTTTACGAGGTGATAAAAAATGACTTCAAAAGTTATGACCGAGCTTCCTGAGGAAATTATGAAAGAGATAGCGCATTGGGCGGAAGAAGAGAAGGTGGATAAATCTATGTTATTAATGAAGATGATTGATGAGGGATTGCGTGCGTGGAAGATGAATAAAGCATTAGAGATGTATAGATTACAGAAGGTGACATTATGGCGGGCAGCCGAGATAGCAGGTGTATCATTAGCTGAAATGCTTGCGGAGCTGCCAAAGAGAAAAATCGTTTTTCAGTATGACCTCGATGAGTTGAGAGAGGACTTGAAATATGCCAGTGGTAAGTGACGCAAGTCCACTCATCCTTCTTGCCAAGATCGGCAGATTATATCTCTTAAGGGTGCTATATTCAGAGATCCTCATCCCTCCACAAGTAGAAAGAGAGATAGTAAGGCGAAAAGATGAGGCTTCTCTAATAGCCGTAGCGGTCAAAGAAGGATGGATAAAAGTAGAGGAGGTAGAGCGTTCTTCTGAAGTGAACGAGGTGGGAGAAGGACTGGGATTACACGAAGGGGAGATATATGCGTTGTCTCTTGCTCTGCATGCAAATACAGAGGATTTTTTAGCGGATGATAAGTTAGCAAGGATTGCTGCAAGAATCCTGGGATTGAAAGCCGTTGGATGCCTTGGCATTATAGCAAAAGCTTACAGAAATAAGATGATGTCAAAGGACGAAGCGATGGAGTATGTACAACGATTGGTTGATTTGGGTTTATGGGTATCTCCCGATGTGCTGGGCAGGGTAATTTCTTCGTTCGATGATCCATTGGAGTGATGGAGATGGTAAAAGAGGTGGATGGAATATTGAAGGATTATTATTTTTCGCTAAGTTATGTTCCAGTAGCATTGAGGCAGGTTTTGAGGAGACATGGCGTGGAAGAGATGAGGAGGATTTTTACTCGGTGAAAATGTTTATAAAGTATATATATCGAAGATAGATAAATATAGTGATTGACATATATAAATCAAATAAATCTGAAAGGGAGTGAAAAATAATATAGGCGGGTGATGCAAATGGTGTTAGAAGTGAAGAACAAAGGGATTCCGAAGGATTTAGTAAAGGATGTGGTCATCAGAACACTTAAAACGAGGGTAGAAGAGATAAACCACAAGTTAAAAGAAATTCACAATAGCATGAACTATTTTGAGAGGAAATACGGCATGAAAACGGAAGAATTCTACGAGAAGTTTGTAAGTGGAGCAGCAGGAGATGATATAGACTTTTTCGAGTGGAAAGCATTGAAAGAGATTAGTGATGAATTAAAAGAAGAGAAAAAGGTGTTAATTGAGATAATCTGATGATTGAAGACTATTTCGAGTTTTTAAAGAAAGTTGCAAGCAGCGAACCTTCAGTAAAGAAATTCCGACTCATCAGAGAATTTATCGGTGTGAAGAAGGGTTTTATCAGGTTTGTAATCGAGTTGAGAGATGATTCAGAACTCCATGTCTTTGAATATATTGATTCCAGTATGCACAAGATAGATTACTCGTATCATTGGCAGGATAAAGAGAAGAGGTTGATAACAAGATGGGATATCTCCTTGAGGAGGCACAGGCTGAAATAAGCGTTGATGAGTTCAAATAGCTTCTATGATCTGGCGTTTCAAATTTGCGGAATTGGGATTTACGCTACGAGTTATCTTTCACTCATGGATACGCAGAAGTGGCTCTGAGGCAGGTTTTGAGGCGGCATGGCATGGACGAGATGAGGAGGCTCTGGTATTCGATGAGGATGTTTATGGAGTATATTTGGAAGAGAGTATGACGGCAATCCACAAATTTGACGATTACGGAACGCCCGGTGAGAGTACGTTAGCTAGAGAGGGCTTTTTCGTTGGCTCCCATTTTCTTCTGGATATTTTAGACGGAGGACTTGTTCCATTCTTCTATCCGTTCTCAAAACAGGCATAGGATTAGAATTCCCGTGATGAAACAACGATGATGGTTTACTTCTTTTTCATCAGAAGGTATCTCTCTGCCATTCCATGTAGAGGGAGTGAAAGAGGTCCTGCAAAACCTAAGAGAATGGCGCCTATTATAGCGAACCAGAAGAAAATTGGAGAGGCGTATCCGCAAGCTATGCCTACTAAACCTACAATTAACAGGACTAATCCACCGAAAAATGCGATGAAGACTCCTCTTTCATATACTTTAAACTTTGTTGTCCATTTCATTTTCGATAACACACGCCCCTATTACTACTTTGCTTTTTAGTATAAAAAGCCATTTGTTATTGAGGTTAAAATAAAATGAAAATCGCTTACGTAAACCTTTCTTTATGTGGGGCTCCGCCCCACGACCCCGCAAGCCCTGTAAGGGCTTATAAGAAAGCTTTACCAAAGAAACTTTTTTGTGACATGGTTTATCCATGGATAAAAGGTGGCGCCGAGAAGCGAATCTACGAGATTTCAAAGAAGCGATGTTTTATATAATATGATTACATTATTTATTGAAGGAGAGATGATAAGATGGGAATATCGGTAAACGTAAATCCAAAATTGGTGAGCGAGCTTAATGCACTGATTGATGGAAAGGTGTATCATACCAGAGACGAAGCCGTTGAAGATGCCATCAGGGTTTTGATTGCGCTTAGAGGTAAGCTATATACCAGAACGGAAATAAAGGAAGTGCTAAGCAAATATATCTCTATATCAACTGATGAGCTATTAAGAGAAATCAAGGAAGAAGAGGAGTTATGAAAACAAACCTTTAAAAAAGGTTTGATCCAAAAGGGTTTGGTAAAAATAAGAAATGCACTTTTCAGAGCTATCACAATTTCTTTGTTATTGATGCTATACAGTTTGTAACCGCATATAAATCCAAACCAGCGGTTTTCTTACATGCTGATAATCATTTCTCTGCAAAAATAGTAAAAGAAAGGATGAAAACGATGGATGTAAGGGAAAAAGAAGCTTTAAAAGATCTAAAGAAGTTGATGAAAAGTGATTAATAAATTAGTCTCAATCATCATCCCAACGAAGAACAACGGCGACATTATTGAGAAATGCTTGAGTTCGATTGAGGAGTTGGATTACCCAAAAGACGAAATCGAAATTATAATTGTGGATGGGCATTCTACCGATGACACGGTAGAAATAGCAAAGAAATACGGTTGCAAAGTAGTTTATGAGGATGTAGGAACTCGTGGTGGTGCGTGCAATGTTGGCATTAAAACCGCAAAAGGAGAATTTATCGCGTTTACGGATGCGGATTGCGTTGTCCCAAAAGACTGGCTTAAGAATCTTATTGAGCACTTTAACAGCGAAAAGATAGCATCTGTCGGTGGTCCAAACATAACACCAGAAGATGATACTGAGTTTGCCAAATGTGTTGGCGAAGTTTTGTTATTCTTGAGCAAGCCCGGATCGAGATATGGATTAGTCGCTGATAAAGTGACAGAAACATTCCATAACTCTGGCTGTAACGTTGCATACCGAAAAAAAGTAATAGAAGAAGCAGGTTGGTTTAACGAGAAATTAATTACCTGTGAGGATGAAGAACTGGATTACAGAATAATAGAGAAGGGATATAACATCTTATACACTCCAAAAGCAAAGGTTTACCACTACCGGAGACCAACATGGAAGGGGTTTTTAAAGCAGGCATATAAATATGCAGTGGGGAGAATGCAGGCGATAAAACTATACTGGAAAATGGGAAAATGGTATCATTACATAGTGCCTGCGCTTATTTTGGCAATTATCGTTCTTTTTGCATTGTCTCCTTTTAAGCCTGCTTCTCTTTTGGCAGCTTTTTCAATTTTAGTTATCGGCGGGATTGGAATAGGTTTGATGAGTTTGTATCTTGGTGCTAAAACGAAGATGAGCGACTTTTTGACGTATTGCGTGTTGATCGCGATATGGTTCTGGGGCTCAGGATTTGGGTATTTCAGGGGGGTGGTGAAATGAAAATTTTACTGCTTAATCCACCATACGTGCCAGAATTTATGCGATCTGCGAGATGGGCAGCAGTTTCTATCTCTGGCAGCAACTGGTACCCAATATATCTGGCATACTGCACAGGCTTATTAGAAAAATACGGTCATAAAACAAAACTCGTAGATGGACCTGTTGACAGGTTATCTCACGAGGATATTTTTAAGATAGCAAAGGATTTCTCGCCAGATGTAACCGTGCTTTATATCTCAGATAAAAGTTTGGAAAATGACATAACAATTGGCGAAAAAATAAAAGAATTAGCAGGGAGTTACATTATTTTGGCTGGTCCATGGTGTTCCATCTATCCAGATGAGATAATTAAAAAATCTAATAAGATAGATTCGCTTGCCATAGGCGAATTTGATTACACAGTTTTAGAACTTGCAGAAGGAAAACCAGGAAATATGATTGATGGATTGGTATGGAAAAACAATGGCGAAGTTATACACAATCCACCAAGAAAGCCGCTAACTCCAGAACAGATAAATGAATTTCCATTCGTAACCGATGTTTATCGAAGGCATTTAAATATTCGTAACTATTTTCAAGCACCGCACCGGCATCCTTTCGTAGACTTATTTACAGGTAGAGGATGTCCATGGGGCAAATGCACATTTTGTCTCTGGCCACATACGATTAACAAAGGCGCTCCATACCGCACAGGCGATATAAACAAAACTATAGAAGAGCTTGAATTTGTCAAAGAAAAAATTCCATTTGTAAAAGAGGTTTTCATACAGGACGATACATTACCAGCGTGGCGAGCAAGAGAACTATCCACAGCAATTATAGAAGCTGGTTTGGATATAACATGGTCGTGTTATGCGAGATCCGATGCCACATACGATCTTGAAACGCTAAAACTGATGAAGGAGTCTGGATGCAGATGTCTTCATGTGGGCTATGAATCTTCAAATCCACAAATATTGAAGAATATTAAAAAAGGAACTACGCCTAAAATAATGGAAAAATTCACGGAAATGACGAACAAAGTTGGGTTGGTAAACCATGCGGATTTTATCATTGGACTACCTGGAGAAATAGTAGAAACGATAAAAGCAACAGTGGAATGGGCAAAGACGTTAAAAGTGGATTCTTATCAATTCACGGTACCAAAACCATATCCAGAAACGCCATTTTATGAGTGGTTGGAAGAGAATGGTTATTTAAAAGATGGCTGGGCGAATTATCCACATTTATCTTCTGAAGATATTGAGAAGTGGACGAAGTGGGCACTTCGACAAACTAATATGAATCCAAGATATTTAATAAGGATGCTAAGAAAGCCAAAGGAATGGAAGCGGCTGATAAGAAGTGCAAGGTATGTTGTACCGAATGTGATGAGGTGATGGTGTTAAAAAATGAAGATATGCATGATTTGTCCTGAGATTGGAAATTCAGGAGGAAATGCCTTCATTGGAGGGCATGTAAATAATGCTGTGCAGTTATCAAAAGCATTATTTGATAGAGGACATGAAATAACAATTGTAACAACCCCTCATCGGCATCCTGATGATCAACCTAATGGGGGTTTAAAGTGGGCAGAAGTGGTATGTTTGCCAATTTCTGGAACGTATCCATCTATTAAATATGGCTTGGAGTTTACTTTTAAAACTTTACAAAGGATAAGGGAATTACACAAGATTAAGAAGTTTGATGTTATCCATGGACATTCTGGTTATTCGATGCTTGGTTTGATTACTGGTATTTCGAGTAAAATTGCAAGAGTTCCATCCATTCACAGTATTTATTCGCCAATACAGCCAATTGTCAGTCATAATACTGTCATGTTTTTTTCAAATAAAATTTTATCAAAGTTCTATCTTTCGCAAGTTAATAAAATCATTGCGGTGACTGAAAATATTCAAAGATCTTTAATAGGGGCTGGGCTTCCAAAATATAAAATTGAAATGGTTCCACCCAGTATTGATACAAATATATATAATCCTTCTATATCCGGCGAGGACATGAGAAAATATATTGGCATTGATTTGGATCAGCCGTTGTTAGTATACGTGGGAAATTTAACCAAAATAAAAGGAATTCATGTTTTAATCGAGGTTTTGAGAATCATAGTAAGACAATTTCCGAATATTAGACTTTTAATGGCTTTAAACATGCCTCTTAGCAAATATGAAGAAGAAGATTCTGTGGGACTTTATGATACGGAAAGAGATTTTAAAATCAAAGAGAAGATAAAATCGTATGGGTTAAATGATAATATCATACCATTGGGAATTGTAAAGAATATGCCGCAAGTTATAGCTGCGAGTGATGTTTTTATAACGCCCTTTTTGAATACCGTTGGCGTTGTTGATTATCCAACATCTATGCTTGAAGCGATGGCTGTTGGAAAGCCTATAATTGCTACGAAAGTTGGAGGGATCCCCGAAATAATTAAACATAAGAAAAGTGGGATATTGGTTGAACCAAATAATGTGGATGAACTGGTGGCGGCGATATTGTATATGCTTAACAATAAAGAAGAAGCTAAAAATATGGGTAAAGAAGGTGCGAAAACGATATCTGAAAATTTTAGATTGGAAATAGTAGTGGATGAGTTAGAAAGAATATATGAGGTGGTGATTTCGAATTATAGTAGCAATAGAAGGTATTGATGGATGTGGAAAAACGACACAAGCGAAGATGCTCGTTGACAGATTAAATATGAACGGATATGAAACTACGTATGTTCGACCTATTTATGTCCTTTTAAACTTAATTCGGTTAGGGGGGGCGGATAAAAATTCAGTTAGTCCAAGAAGAACTCGTGTGTCTAAGATTTCAAATAAAAAATCATTCTATTCTATCATACGAAGAGTGTTAATGGGTTTGTTGGGTTATCCATACGCATTAGCAACTTACATGTTCATGAAATTTCATTACAGAAATAAACTAATAGTGTGCGATAGATACTTCTACCAGTTTTTCTTTGACTTATTTTGGGAGAGGAGTGAAACTATAATCAAATTTCTTCCAAAAGCGGACATAACTTTTTTCTTGGATGGCGACTTTGACCTTTTTTATTCGCGAATGGACAACTCGTTTGATGCATCCGTTGGTAAGGATTACTATACATATATCCTCAATTTATACAGAAGAATAGCTCAAAAATATGGTTTCATTCAAATTGATGCTAACCTTAATAAAGAAGCAATTAATGATGTAATGTTTATGCATTTAACAAAAGAGATGAATGGAGGAAGGGGTTATGAATAAGTTGGACTCGATGAAAGTTGTATTGTCTGTCGTAGATCCTGAATATCCTGCAAAAGTTGATACTGATAGACTTGAAAAAGATGAAAAATTGTTTAAATCCACAGTAAAATTGGCTGAGAAGAATGGGCTTTACTATTATTTCATTCTTAGGCTAAAAGAATTGAATATAGACTTGTCGTTTTTGGAAGAAGAGCGTTGGGATAAGGAAGCCAAAAAATTGTCAGAATTGAAAGAAACCATAATGCTCTTGAACAAAGTATCAAATGATTATGGAATAGATTATATTCTAATTAAATCATGCAATGCAATACCACATATTCCAAGAGATATGGATATTTTTGTGCACAGGGGAGAGAAAAGAAAAATTATCGAAGCACTTGAGAATAAAGGTATGAAATGTGTGCGTTCAGATATTGCCCAGACCACATTAAAAAAAGAAAAGCATATAGAGACGGATATTTACACCGGAATACGCTACTTTGCAGTAGAATTTCTGGATGATAGTTTTTTGTGGAACTCAAATGTTAAGAGCAAAATATTTGGAATAGAGTATCCCGGTTTGAATGCAGAAGCGGATTTTCTCCTTACACTTATCCACAGCCTATTTGGTCACAGGGTTATAACATTACTGGATTTTTTACACATAAAATCACTTAGAGATAACATCCGAGATATTGACTTATGCAGAAAATATGCGTATGAAAAAGGTTGGGGATCTGTGTTTGATTTGGTCTTAAATGAGTTAGATACCCTTCATAGAAGAATTTACAAGGAGGAAGAGGTGGTTCATTTTCCCTACCTACTTGGTACAAATTTCATTTTGAAATGCGTTTCAATAGTTGATGGATTGTATATGAGCACATCCAACAAAATATTCCTGCGTATATCTCTCATTTTGGATAAGGTTATTTATGGATTAAAGGATTCTGTATTATACAATTTGTTGAAGGATTTTGAACCAGCCAGAAAATTTTTGCTTTCTGTAATTATTTGGTTCGAGCAGCACGGGAGGATAAAAACAGCATAGAGGTGAGGGTATGAGAATAATACAAGTATGCGGAAGATTTTTGTGTCAAAAGGTGAACTCGAAAATCATGGACTTATTCACTCAGATATCACTTCAATACCGAATTTATTCAGGTTTAGTTTAGGTGATTAACTATGAAGCAAAAAAACACTATTATGTTATGGGGAGGAAACTGGACTCGTAACATTGGAGACGCTTTTATAGATCTTGGCGCATTATATGCACTAAAGCACGCTTCAGAAAGTAACGTCATTTTATCTAGCTTTATGCCCAGTTGGTTTTTATCTCGGGGTTGTTTATCTTATCCTGAACAAATATTAGGTGGAGTAATAATAGACAAAACAAATAACTTACTTGATGTTAGGGGATTTGTAAATTCAGACTATAATGTAATGTGCGGAGTAAAGTTAGCAGATCATTGGTGGGAGAGATGTTTTTTTGACAAAAAATTACAATTTGAGAAAAAAGATACGAAAATAATTATCATTGGTGGTGGGGGTCTTCTGTATACCAGAGAAGAGTTTGAGAAAGTTAGAGATTATTTAAATAAAATAAATTTATATGCGTTCATCTCCAGAGATGAGAAAGTATTTAAAGAATATGAAGGCATTGCAGAGCACTCATTCAATGGATTGGATTGTGCTTTTTTTGCAAGTGATTACATTAACCCTCCCAGCCTTAGTATATCTGAGTATATAACTTTCACGTTTGATAGAATCAAAAAAGAGCCCGAGTTGAATAATACGGGGGGGAAAATTATTAGAACCCATCATTCGTGTTGGACTCAAAGTGGTCTTCTAAGAAGAATAGTGTATAATTATATCTTGTCTAAACAAGGTTTCAATAAAAAGAACACCTTGATTTCAGACTTACCACAGGATTATTTAACCATATATGCTAATACTGAGGAGACTCACTCAGATAGAGTGCATGCATGCGTTCCCACTCTTGCTTTTGGAAAACCTGCTAAGCTTTATAGAGAGACAACTAGGGCCCTCCTTTTTGATAGGGTAAATGCAGGCTCAGTAAAAACCCAATTAACTTACCCAGACATGAAAAAGATAAAAAAGGAAAAAGAACGGGAAATAAGATTTTTATCAGAAATTTTGGACTGATTTAATATGAGTGGAATAAGAGAATTAGAAAAAGAATCAAGATATTTAATTAGGTAAAGATGTATAACACGATGAAAAGGAAATTAGAACAGGGTTTAAAAGAAGAAATAAATGCGCTTATTAAGGGGTTATTCCATGATCTTGGAGAAACGGGAATTTTGATTTCTGCAATCACGTGGTTAGAGCAGCGCGGGAGGATAAAAAGATGAAGATAATTCAAGTATGTCCCAAATTTCCGCCATCAATCAGTGGACTTGGAAATCATGTTTATAATCTCTCGTACGAATTGAGTTTACGAGGGCATCAGGTAACAGTCCTTACTTCAAATAGAAACAATATTGGTCTTTTCAAAATTTCTAGGGCGGGCAAACCGTATGAAAAGATAACAGATAATTTTGAGGTATATAGGCTCAAAGCATATCCTCCGGGGATTCCATATGCGGATACATACGGAATTGTTCCTTCCCTGATTAAAAAATTAATGAAATTAAATCCCGATATAATTCACATACAGTCGTACATGCGTATTCATTCGGATATCACGTCTATACTCGGTAGGATGAGGAGTATCCCGTCTATCCTTACGGTGCATTCCTTCGGTGATATACCTTTGCGTCCTCATCTGGGACCATTAATGAAATTTTATAACCATACATTAGGAAAAATGGATCTAAAATTTGCAAGTAAAATTATTGTATTAACCTCCAATGCTGCCGAATATATTTCGCAATTTGGTTGTGACAAAGAAAAAATTTGTATTATTCCAAATGGTGTTAACTGTGATGACTTCTTAAATATGCCATCGCCTTGGATTTTTAAGAAGGATAATAAAATCGATGGAAAAGTAGTTCTGTTTGTTGGAGCTCTCATATCAGGAAAAGGTGTTCAATATCTAATTAAAGCAATGCCTCAAGTATTACAAGAATGTCCTAATATAGTTCTTATTATCACTGGCGGAGATGGGGGTTTTCAGGATTACCTAATAAGATTATCCAAAAAAGTAGGAATAGAAAATAAAGTGTTATTTACCGGACCTTTATATAACAAAAAGTTATTAGAAGCTTACAGCGCATGTGATGTTTTCGTCCTTCCTTCAAAACGTGAAGGCCTTCCAACCGTAATTTTAGAGGCTATGGCTTCTGAAAAACCTGTTGTAGCTACGAATGTGGGGGGCAATCCCGAGGTCATAGAAGATGGAATTAATGGCTTTTTAGTAGAATATGGAGATGAAATGAAACTTGCAGAAAAGATAATTTATCTATTAAAACATGAAGATATAAGAGAAAAGATGGGAAAGAACGGAAGGAAGAAAGTTAAAGATTATTCTTGGAAACTGATTGCAGAGGAGACCGAGAAGGTTTATAATGAGGTGATAAATGGCTATTATGACCAGCGATAACCTACCATTACAAAACCCAACAATCAACGAAGTTGTAATAAACGATCTCTGCACAGGATGTGGAACTTGCGTAAGCATCTGTCCAAATGAAGCGATAGAACTTACCGTAGATGGGAAAAAAGCTATCTACATACCAAAACTAAATGAAGACAAATGTAATAACTGTGGAGTTTGCTATAAAAGCTGCTCTGGACATTCTGTCAATTTTAAAAAGTTGAACTTGGAAATATTTGGAAAAGAGCCTGATAATGTTTTACTTGGAAGTTATATTGATTGTTATACCGGACATGCAACCGATTATGATATAAGATATAATGCTGCATCCGGCGGTCTCGTTACACAGTTACTAATTTTTGCATTGGAAGAAGGAATTATAGACGGTGCACTGGTAACAAAGATGAGCAAAGAACATCCTTTAGAGCCAGAACCATTCATAGCAAGAACCAAAGAAGAGATAATAGAAGCATCAAAGTCTAAATATTGTCCCGTGCCAGCAAATATTGCATTAAAGGAGATTTTAGAATCGAAAGAAGATGAGAAGTTTGCAGTTGTTGGCTTACCCTGTCATATTCATGGAATAAGAAAGGCGGAATTGATTAATAATGGATTGAAAGAGAAGATAATTCTCCACGCGGGTATTTTCTGCGTACATACCATTAATTTTTCGGGAAGTGAATTCCTGCTTCAAAGATTGAAAATTGAAAGAAACGAGGTTAAAAAAATGAATTATCGTGGCGAAGGATGGCCAGGCAGCATGTTGATCGAGTTAAAAAGCGGTGATAAGATGTTTATTCAAATATCAGAATATTATGATACAAGATTTGGGTCGTTTATTCCTACGCGCTGCACTCTATGTAGTGATCATGCTTGCGAACTGGCTGATATTTCATTTGGAGATGCGTGGCTGCCTGAATTGGCAAATGATATACTAGGTAAATCGATAATTATTTCTAGAAATGAACTTACAGAAGAAATTTTGCAAAGTATGGTATCGAGAAAAATAATAGAGCTAAACGAAATAGATAGTGGCAAATTGGCACAGTCACAGGGGATGTTACGCTTCAAAAAAAATCGGTTAAAGACGCGTATCTTTTTCTTCAAACTATTCGGTAAGAAAATACCAAGTTATAATCAAAAACTTCCGAGACCAAAACATAGAGATTACTTAATGGCAATGTGGCTATATCTTTGGATATTTATCGCGTCCAAAAGATATTTATGGGGTTTATTTACTATTAAGATATGGATGGCGAAGTGGATAAGTTATTTTAGATTAATTTAGATATAAGGGATACAGAAATGGTTAAAATATTCATAGCAGAAGAAATACCCAGCCTTAATAAAGGGGAAGCTGCAATATTATTTGGTATGCTTGAGTCATTTAGAAGTCTGGGTGATGTGGAAGTTAGTTTACTTTCTTTTCATCCAGAAATTGATAGACCAAGGTATAGCAATAGAGTGAAGATAATCGATGGGATAAAAGATTTACATTTGATGAGTTGCTTCGACCAATCGATGATTATTAAACTGTTTGAATCGATAGTTGTTATGTCACAATATCTTTTTTTTCTGGCGCTCTATAAAATCCTTGGTTTGAATGCGCTAAAAATCATAAAAAAAGAAATATGGAAGGAATATTACGAATCCGATTTGATTATAATTGGTCATGATGGTGTAATTAGTGGTTTGTTTGGACAAATACCCTTTTCACAAGTTTATAATTTATTCCTTGCCAAAATTTTTAAAAAACCTATCGTGGTTTATGGGGGAAGTATAGCAGTCTTTAAAAATAAATTACAGCTAATTATAGCCAAATTTATATTAAATCGAGTCAATCTAATAACATTACGGGCTGAAACATCTTATAAATATTTAGAAAATATCGGTATTAATATGACCCACACACACTTTACTGCTGATATGGCTTATCTTCTACCTCCCGCGTCCCCAAAGAGAGTGAGAGAGATAATGTTGTTAGAGAACATTGATGAAAGCGACGAACCGGTAATTGGAATAACAGTCACCAAAAAAATATGCCGTCTGGCTTTTCCAGATATTGAAAATGCAGAGGTAAGATATCAAAAAAGTGTTAGGCTATTTTCGCAAGTAGTTGATTATTTAATAGATACATTGAATACTGCAATTATTTTTATACCTCACTGTATAGGTCCAGGCAAGGAACTTGATGATAGAATTGTAGCCAGTGATATATATCAATTAGTAAAGAACAAGCATAGTGTTAAAGTAATTAGTAGAGAATACACGCCTGAAGAACTAAAAGGTTTGGTTGGTCATTTTGATTTGGTTATAGGAGAGCGATTGCACTCTGTTGTTGGTTCAGTTTCAATGTATGTCCCCTCCATTGCAATATTATATCCTTCTCCTCGAAATAAAATCTTATCGGGAGTGTTGGATGAAAAATGGATATGTGATATTAAAGCGATTGATTTTAATTTATTGATATCAAAAATAGTTGATATTTGGTCTGAAAGGGAGGAAATAAAGGAAGATTTAATGGATAAAGTAGCAACTTTGAAAGAGCGTGCGCTACTTAACGGAGTGCTACTTAAAAATCTACTTAGGGGCAAATAATGAAAATTTTGATAATTTGTCATAGACTTCCATTTCCTTTAACAACTAGTGCTTGGTCCTTTAGGGTACTCAATTCAGTAAAATATCTATCCAAAAAATACAATCACAGCATCACGGTTGCGGCATTCAACTATAAAGAAGACTCGGAAGAGTATTTAAAAGAGTATTGCGACAAGATCGTGACGATTGATTTACCAAAATCATCCAAGAAAAAATTGATCTATTTTATTACAAATTATGTTATTGGGATATTTCTACGAGAGATTTCCTTAAGAAAAAGAAATTTTTTAGAGTATAGTTTCTCATGGAAAATGCAAAGAAAAATAAAAGAATTACTCGAAACAAAAGAGTTCGGTATAGTATTTGTTGATAACCCTTCTATGCTCTCTTATGTATCGAATGTAAGATTACCAAAAATATTGGAGACAATTGCTATACCACAAATCCATTATGATACATTCAAGCGCAAAAAAAAAATCTTAGAAAGGATACATCGATTGTTACTTTATTTTATAGCGAAGAATTGTGAAAAAAGTTACGAAAAATTTGATATATGTATTACGCCTACCGAACAGGAAAAAGATATATTAAACTCCTATCTACCCAATTTGAATATTGAAGTCATCCCTTTTGGTATAAATACTGATCTAAGATCTGAAGATTTTGAACAAGATTTTCCCAGCTTACTTTTTTTGGGTAGGTTGAATAGCATATATAACCGACGCTCAATTATTTATTTTTACGAGGAGATATATCCATCAATTAAAGAAAAAAAACCGAATATAAAACTATATATCGTTGGAAAAGATCCATCAAAGGAGGTACTGAAATTGGCGGTGGATAACTCGGTAATTATTACAGGATATGTAAAAGATGTAAGACCATATCTGGCACGTGCCTCAGTTGTAACATTACCCCTACACGGATATGGAATTAAAACTCGATTATTAGAGGCAATGGCAATGGGAAAGCCCGTTGTCACTTCTTCTGAAGGAATTCATGGAATCAACGTTACACCAGAAGAGAACATAATCATCGCAGACGACCCAGAAGAATTCGCAGAACGAGTAATAGAACTTTTAAATGATGAGCAGTTAAGAGAGAAGATAGGCGCCAACGCAAGAAAACTTATGGAAGAGAAATATTCATGGGAGAAGATGACTGATATGTTGAATGATGTCTTCCAGAAGATAGTAGAGAAGAGGGAAGAATGATTAACCCCCTTCAAATGAACGACTGGGAAATAGGAAAGTTTCTCAAAGTAGTCTTAGCCATCCAGCTTGCAATGTGGGGTGTAATAGGTTTAGATGCTATCGGCTTACAAATACCAATCTTGAGACAGCTCATCGGCTTTATTTATCTCACATTCATACCAGGAATTATTATTCTCAGGATTCTCAAAATCCACAATATAGATAAAACAAAAATCGTTTTGTATTCTGCTGGTCTCAGCATTAGCTTTGTTATGTTTGCTGGTGCCCTTACAAATTCTCTTCTTCTTTCTTTGGAATTTTCACAGCCAATCTCAATACTACCGCTAACAGTAACTCTATCAATTTTTATTGCGTTGCTTTGTGTCATCGCATATATTCGTGATAGAGAATTCCAACCTTCAGAAATAGAGTATGTTAATACAAATAATTTACTATCACCTTCATACCCTTTTTTACTATTGCTTCCTTTTATCGCCATTTTCGGAACCTTTTTTGTAAATTTCTACAAAAATAGCACTCTATTGCTTTTATTATTCGTCATTATTGCTATCATCGTGGTTCTTATTGCATTTGATAAATCCATTCCTGCTAAAGCTTACCCCGTGGCCATCTTCATGATAGCCCTTAGCCTCGTATTCCACACTTCTCTTATATCGTCATACCCCTACGCATGGAACATCGATTATGAATACTATTTTTCAGAACTCGTTGCTACAAGTGGTTATTGGGATAGCACATTAACCTTCCGAGCGATTAATTCATTACTTAGCATTGTCATGCTTGCGCCAATATATTCTAAGATGCTAGGCATCAATATAATCTGGATTTTTAAAGCTATATATCCTTTTATTCATTCATTATTGCCCTTAGCCATATTTGCTGCATGTAGGGAACAAATGGAAGCTAAAAAAGCCTTTTTTTCATCATTTTTCTTTATGTCCTTGAGTGGCTTTTTTAGTTATATGCTTTTGTTCAGAAGGGAACAAATCGCTGCAGTATTTCTTGTTCTGCTGGCATTGGTGATGCTCGATAGCAAACTAACTTCAATCCAAAAAACTACTTTGGCTATCGCGTTTGTTATATCCTTGCCAGTATCCCATTATGGAACATCGTATCTAAGTCTGACTATCTTTTTCTTTGGCATGGTTCTTTTGTACTTAACATCCAATAAGCAAACGATCTTCAATAAAAAAATCAGTGAAAAAATAAGTGGAGCCCTAAAAAACTCACAAAAAAACATAACTCAAGCATCTATACTTAGATCAGGTATAATATTGGTATGGTTAGTGTTTATGTTATCGTGGTTTATGTATATTGCAGGTGGAGTTTCATTTGATGCCTATGTGCATGTCATGGAAAACTCATTTGATAGTCTAAAAGATTTATTCAATCCCGAATCTCGACCAGAAGTTATATACGAATGTCTTGGAATGAAACTTCCACCAGCAGCTATTTTAGGCTGGGTATTCAGGATTATCCATTATTCTACCGAAGTTCTCATCGTTATAGGTTTTATAGCACTTGTCTTTAGACCAGAAATTTTCAAGCTCAAAGAAGAATACAAAGCATTACTCATAATAACTGCTTTGTTTCTATTTACTATAATGTTCTTGCCTACCATAGGAAAAAGTTGGAATACTATGAGATTCTATAACTTCGTTTTGATTATAATAGCACCGCTTATCGTATTCGGTTGCGAAGCCATTTGGAAACTAATATTGTGGTTAATTAGAATTAAATCCGGGCGGTTACTTTCGGATAAAAAAATAACACTACAAATATCAAACGTAGAGCATCGATCCCCCAACACATATAATCAGATGTATGTGAAAATCCTTGTCATTGCTATACTTATACCCTATTTCTTATTTAACATCGGCTTTATTAATGAAATTGCTAAGAATCACGTTGATGTAACTGGTGTACCTCAATCCGCCCAACTAAACACATGGAACTACGACGCCCTGTATTTTAATGAAAGAGAAGTTTCTGGAGCTGAATGGTTAGATAGCGTATCTGGTGAGCGTATTATTGTTACCGGTGATTCTTTTAGTAGAGATTTACTAAGTTTTTGGTTCCCAAAGGGGACATTCTATCGTATAATCATAATCTATCTCAATGATAAAGTACCAAAATCAGCTTATATCTACCTCAGAACGTGGAACGTAGAAAAGCAGGAGATAATAATGTACGACCCAATACGTGAGACGAATGAGCATATCAATCCCGAGGATATACCAGAATTGCGTGATGCCATCAATGTCAGAAATAAAATATACGATAATGGCGGAGCTCAGATATTTGCGCCACCAGGGTGAAGCACTAAGTTCAGAAACCAGGAGCTAAAGCCGGCTTCTCATTTCAACAGATTCCCTTAGTTTCTTATCGTAAATCAGCTTAAACTCATAAATAAAGCGGCTTTTGAATGATGAACACGCAAATTCATATTTAAAGTATCCATCCTTTTTTAGAACTTTGCAGATTAAAGCTAAGATTTTGCAGATTATCGCAGCGATGCCAAAGTTACAAGAGCGGTAAAATAGCTTAATCCTGCTAAATCTCTCGGTGCGATAAGCAGAAAAGGATGCACTGATACCCTGTATGAAATTTCTTCTTTTAAAATAATCCAATGTCAGTCTATTTTCAGGAATAACATGCCACACAACAGCATGGGGTGTGTAAATTATTCTTCTCCCCGTAGCAAATACTTTCAGCAGAAGCCCCGTCTCCCCATCTCCCCTATACCAGATTAGTTTCTTATCGCCAAAAGCATCGGGATTAAACCCACCGACTTCAAACAATAAAGATTTTCTTATAGAAAAGTTGCACCCGTATATGCCCGGTGTTTTAAGTTCTCTTATTTCATTCCCTAAGTCCAATAAGCTCAAATAACTCGGGTATTGCTTAATCCATTCGGGCGGTTTTATTTCCCACTTGGGCAATATCTTTCCTCCAACACACCCGACTTCTGGATCTGAGTAAGGTTTTAATAATTCAGAAAGCCAATTTGCATCACAAATCACATCATCGTCAACGTAAGCCAATATTTCTCCTTTAGCCACTTTTGCTCCTGCATGTCGTGCATTATGCAGTCCAAGCACAGGCTCTTTTACATAGACCACTTCTTTCTTGCCATTTCTATTACACGCTTCAACCACTTCAGGAGTATTGTCCGTAGAATTATTATCAACAACTATGATTTCATATTCATCCTCTGGAAAGTTCTGTTCTTGAAGAGAGATTATAGTTCTTCGTAAATATTCACATCGGTTGTGCGTGGGGACTATCACAGAGATTCGAACCATGCTTATTCCTTTTGTTTCTTGATTTATAAACTTAGGCATTATTTTATTGCCTCTCTTAAAAGCCTAAAAAACTGCATCAAAAGGTCTTTATCTACTAACCTTAAAACAACCAAATAGCTTATTCCTCCACCGATTATAACAGCAATCAATTTAAGCAAACCTCCCCAGCCCTCGAATGGTGCTGTTAAATTGACAATGCCATAAAGCAGGACAGCCATTGTCAGACTTGCTATTAAGGGTGATTTCACACAACTCCTGAGATATGTAAACGGCAACTGTAAGAGTTTATTGGCTACATAAAAATGGAGTAGCAATGAAACAGCCGCTACGGCAAACCTCGCAAGGCAAAAAACCAGAAGTCCATATGGTGCCGCCAATACATAGACTGGAATGTAATAGATTACATTTACCATATGAAGCTTTGCATTTGCATCTGGTCTCCCTACAGCTCTATATACCTCTGTATTCATACTAACAAGCCAACTCATACTTTCTTTTAAACCTATTATTAAGATGACAATTACAATTCCCTGCCATTTATACCCAAATACAAGAGAAGAAATCGGATGAGCTGTAAGAGCCAAGCCAACACCCAAAGGTAAAGAGACCGTTGCCACCAACTGCGTCATCCTGAGAAATGATGCTCTTAAATCTTCTGTATTAGATTGTAATCTTGAGAAGGATGAGTAGGCTACGGGAATAAGCGGGCTAAAAAAGAGGCTAAAGATCAAAAGAATAACGGTGGTTCCTACACGGTATATTCCAAGTTCGTTCACTCCAAGAAAGTGCCCGAGCATGATTGAGTCGCCCCACATTATTAGCCATCCCAAAAACATTTCTAATGCAACCCAGCTTCCAAAACCTAATACCTCTCTTGCCAGTGCAATGTCAAAGCTAAACGCAGGACGCCAATCGCTTACATGCCAGAAAAGAAGAACCTGAACAAAAGACCCTGCAAGTGAGCCCCACACCAATGCCCACACGCCATGACCCATTAACGCTAAGGGAATAGATACAAAACCTGGAATAATAGATGGTGCAAGTCTGACAACGAAAAGTTGTTTAAATCTAAACTCTCGCTGTAATAACGCTAAATGGACAGTCGTAAAACTGGTTAAGACAATCTGCAGGCACAAAACACGCAAAACATCCTTTACTCGGAGTTCGTGAAAAAAATCGGCAATTGGTGATGCAGATAGAAAAAGTATTAAATATAAAAGAACACCGAACGTTACATTGCTCCAAAAAACGATATTTGCCGACTCATTAATCCTATCTTCTCGCTGAATCAAGGTTTTTCCAAGCCCAAAATCTTGAAATACTTGCGCAAAACCTATTGCTATCATCGCAACCCCGACAATACCAAAATCCTCTGGCGTTAAGAGACGAGCAAGAATCAACATCACCAGAGGAGGTATTGAACGAAAAACAAGCTCTGTTAGGGCAGTCCATTTTACTGACTTGGTGGCACGATTCTTAACATCGCTAACATCAACATCAACCATATAGAATTACCTCCTTTCACCTTTTTTCTCGCAAATAAAGATGTTCAACATCGCAAAGCGATGAGAAGCAAATAAATCTAATAAATCATGGAGCCATTTGAACCAACTCGGTTTACGGCATATTACCTGGCGATATATAAACGGCAGGGTCAACGTAATTCCTTTTACTTTTATTATTTTGAATCCTGCATCCTTAATGAGTTTAATATTTTCCCATAATGGTCTTTCACCTGGGTGATTGGTTTCTATATCAGTTCTATCAAGCTTTCCCCGAAAGAAAAAATTAAAACGAGAATTTAAGTGAGCAAGGTTAGGAACAGACATTATAAGCACACCCCCCCCACGAAGAACCCTATTAATCTCTATCAGAGATTGAGGTTGATCAACATAAGGCAGATGTTCAAATACATCCAGTAAAAGTACGACGTTAAAACTTTCATCCGAGAAGGGCAGATTAAGAATGTTACCTCGCAGAACGAATTTGCTTGCATAATTGAGATCTATTCCCACAATTACATAACCCTTAGCTAAATATTCCTTCACTAAAACGCCTTCACCGCAACCTGCATCAAGAATTTTTATTCCTTTAGGCAATGAATTAAGAAACAGTCGCACATAATATATCTTCTTTAGATAGGTTGGCGTATATGACCAGTCGGGGTCTAAGTTCTCATGATAATCCCCATACTTTTCATATTCCCACCCTCTATATACTCTCGTTTTATCCATAATTCAAGTCCTCCAAAATTGTAAACCCGGACATTCCAAGATTTCCCAGTTAAATTTTCCTACCATAGAATCAGGTAATACTTTCGCAATATAAGCAAGTGTAAGAGTTCTAAACCACATGGGAAACATAGCGCTCTCTTCTGCTTTTGAATACATTTTTTCATGGCCGTATTTAAAGGAGTCTAACCTTCTGAAAACAAACCCGCCGTCTTCGTTCATGTTTGTTAAAATCCAAGGCAATGCTTTTTCTAAAGCCCCTTTAATAATTTCTCTTCTATACTCAGGATAGAAATACAAGCGAACTAAAGGGTCTACGGAATCAATATCCTCGCATGCGCTGGAATTGGGAGTTACACCAAAACCACCGAGAGTGTTTTGGGTTGCAAGAACGCTATCAACGATTTTATCAGTATATTTGATCGGGCGTTTATCATAAAAGTAAAGTAACCATAAGTGATATCCTGTCTGGACTCCAATAGATAAAAAGTATGGCGTATCAAATCGATTGCCCCATAATCCCGTTTCAGGATCCTGAGTTTCATCAAGCCAATTTAAAATCCACTTAACAGCGTCACCGGCCCATTCTTCACTTTGAAAATCTCGTGCATATTGAAGTAAAGTAGCGTAATTCTGTATTTCGTTACTCACACCGGCGGGATCATTTCCCCAATTTCTACTTTCAAGCCATTCAACAACGAACTTTTGGTCTTTAAAAGGTTCAAGAAACTTAAACTTTTTCTCCGCATTTGCATCCAGTGCTGTCAAAGCCATAATCGCATGGAGTGTCAAATGTCTCCAACCCCACCAATCTGCTGTGGATGCTATTTCATTCTCTATAAGTTTGTCTTTAAATAATCCATCGTCTGTTTGATGAGATTGAATATAATCTATCCATTCTTCTCTTTGCTTACCTGAGAGTTCATCTAAGTCCCTGTAAAGATGGCGGGTAAGTGCAGCGTATATAGCGGCATATAAAACTGGTTCTGTTTGAGTCTGTGAGTATTTATACTGTCCATAGGGACTTTCCTTTATGCGCATGCTTTCGATATAATTTAACGTACTTTCTCTAATCTCATTTATATTACCATTTTCGCTTAATCTAATTCCATAAGTGTGTAATTTTCGCCTTAATCTTATAGAAATCAAGGCGTTATATGGGGTGTTTAGTGCTTTGTTTCCTATAACGGTACAAGAGCCGTAAAGTCCTTTATTTCTTACTTTCTTAGCAAAATTCACGATTGAACTCATAATATCCATCTCATTTCTGAGTACCCCCCAGATTTGATCAAATAGTATCACCTTTTATATACTTTTTTAGCCCTTCATCAACATCTACTTTCGGTTTCCACCCCAACAATTCCACTGCTCTGGATGTATCTGCCTGAGTAGCTTTAACATCGCCTTTCTGCTTTTCCGCATAAGTCACATCTGCATTTTTCTCGGTAATCTCTTCGATCTTCTTAATTAAATCGTTGACCGATATTCTGCTTCCACCTCCAATGTTGAACACTGCTCCTACAAAATCGCCCTTTGCAGCCAATATGGTTGCTTCGACAGCATCAGTAACATAAGTAAAATCTCTCGTCTGCTCTCCGTCTCCATAAACAATTATTTCTTCGTTGTTTAAGATTGTTTTAACAAATTTATGTATAGCCATATCAGGGCGTTGTCTTGGTCCATAAACAGTAAAATATCTCAACGAAACAGTTGGAACTCGATAATTCTTCCAGTATAGGTAACACAAATTCTCCCCTGCTAACTTTGTAACGCCATAGGGTGAGACAGGCTTTAACAAAGAATTTTCTTTCATGGGTAGTTCTGCATCTCCATAAATAGAAGAAGAGGATGCATAAACAAATTTTTTGATTTCTCTATCTTTATAAAATTCCAATAACCTCTGTGTTGCTTCTACATTGTTCCTCGTGTATATCTCGAAACTCTTGCCCCACGAAGCCCTCACACCTGCCTGTGCCGCTAAATGAAATACGTAATCCACATCAGGGAATTTATCCATCTTCAAAATGTCTTCTTCGATAAGTTTGAAATTCTTATTTTGCAAAGCGTTTGATATATTCGCTTCTTTGATTTCCCGCTGGTAATAATCGGTGAAGCAATCTACACCGGTTACTTTGTATCCCTGTTCTAACAATTTATCCACCAGGTGGCTTCCAATGAAGCCCGCACAGCCGGTTACTAATACCTTTGTCATAGTCTCCTCTCTTCAATCTCTTTTATCGCATTACAAACATACCTTATTTCCTCTTCTTTCAGCCCCGAACTCGAAGGCAGATACAACCCTTTCCTTGCCAGTTCCTCCGCAATAGGATAGCTTTCTCCTTTGAATAAACCCATATTCTGGAACACCGGCTGTTCATGCATCGGGATGAAGAACGTTCTCGTTTCTATTCCTTTCTTCTCCAGCGCCATCATCAACTCATCCCTGTTCATCCCAAAATCATCTTCTATTAAAATGGAATACATCCAGTAAACATTCATCGCCCATTCCTTCTCTACGGGTAATGTTAAACCTTCAACATCCTTCAAATATTTGTTATACAAGTGGGCGTTTCTCCTTCTCATTTCAGCTAATTCATCTATCTTTTCGAATTGCGCCAAACCTATCGCAGCTTGAATATTGGTCATCCGGTAGTTGAAACCCAAATCCGTATGCAAAAATCTTCTTTCTTTTGAGAATGCCAAATCTTTTAGCGATCTCACCTTCTCTGCTATCTCCTCGTCATTTGTAACAATCATTCCTCCCTCACCGCAGGTTATAATTTTATTTGCATAAAAACTGAAGCAGCCGATATCTCCAATTCCTCCGGTCTTCTTACCTTTGTATTCTGCACCATGCGCTTCTGCCGCATCCTCTACGACATATAAATTATGTTCTCTCGCCAATCTCAATATCGGGTCCATATTGCAAGGATGCCCATAGATGTGAACGGGCATTATCGCCTTTGTTCTGTCGGTTATCTTTTCTTCTATTTTCTCAACATCCATATTCCACGTTTCTGGCTCGGCATCTACTAAAACGGGCGTTGCATCACAATAAATAACTGCAAACGCGGTTGCTATCATGGTAGAAGCAGGTATTATTACTTCATCGTCTTTTCTCATGCCTATGGACGCCAAGGCTAAATGCAAAGCTGTGGTTCCGCTTGTTGTTGTTATGCCATATTTGCAGCCGCAATATTCTGCAAAACGCTCTTCAAATTCCTCTACGTATTTTCCTTTAGAGGAAATCCAGTTCGTCTCGACGCAGTCAACAACGTATTCAAGTTCTTTTTCTCCTATAAATGGGATGCATACAGGGATCATTTTATTTCAACCTTACCAATCTCGAGGATTATTTTGTCTTTTGTTACTCTGAACACTACTTTGCTTTAACGAGTTCACGATCCAATAGAGTGTTGATTATTTGCTCGACTGTCCGGTGTTCCGCCTCTGCCTGTTTCTTTGCGAGCAGGTAAATCCGACCATCTACTGGCACTAAAAATGTGCGTTTCTGAATGTCAAATTCCATCTCCTTCTCTTCCATTTCATCCCAGTAATCGGCAGCAGAGTGGGAATCCCAAAACTCGCCTGCTTCTTCAGCACTATTGAAGTGCTCCGGAATTGTGTCCCTTCTTTTACTCATGTCCATATTTCCTCCTTTCTTTATTGTCCATATCTCGTGCACTAATAGGCAGCACATCATGATTCCTTTTTAAGATGAAGAACACAGAAAGATACCGTCCGGCGCTGGTTTTACCCAACGCCAGGTACACGTCTTCACCTTTGACATCACCTTTTGCGATACGATAAACATTCTTTTTGCCATGCAGAATTTCCTCCACTTCGAACATGGTCACGTGATGCTTACTCTCTATCTTCTCAATAAAAGTTTCTTTCCAAATAATCCTATTTATTTTTATCATAAATAAATATAACCTATAACTAACCACGTTCCGATAGCGTTATTTTGCGTTTCCAATTTGCACTTTTCACTATCATACTTTCTTTCCCACAGCCCTTGCAATCACTACAATGTTCCAGACGTTCTCATCTACTTTTCCATTTAAATCCAAAAAAGGACCAATCCTCAGCACTTCAAAGCCTGCATTCTCCAGATAGTATTTTATCTCCTGTGGGAAATAGAATCTAACAACATGCTTTTCGTTGATTTCATTAAATGTGTTCTCCTCTTTATTTAGGATGAGCAATTTGTAATTAACTTCACAGATATGGTCAAAAGCCCTTAAATTTGGAACTGCAACTCTTATAATCTTTATCTTGTCATTTTCCACTTCTTTCATTCTTTGTTCTGGAAGAATGCTCATAACAGCTAATCCGTTCCATACGTCAAAGACAAAAACACCATTTGGTTCCAAATACCTGTGTATATTATTTAATGCCTTAATTAAGTCAGAATTTTTTGTTATGTATCCTATCACAGTAAACATAGCAATACAGGCATCGAATTCATCATTTATTGAAACGTCTCTAATATCACCTTTTATGAACTTACATGCGCATTTCTCCCTCGCTATTTTTACCATATCTTCCGATATATCTAATGCTGTTACTTCGTATCCCCTTTCTAAGAGTATTCTCGTATAATTTCCAGTGCCACACCCCACCTCAAGAATCTTTTTCGGTTTATAAAAGGTCTCAAAAATTTCTTCGAGGAAATCCACCTCTTTCTCATAATCTTTGTCTTTGTAAATCAAGTCGTAATATTCGGCATAATCCTTAAAACTCATATCTGCTTTCATTCTATCAACCTCTTATCCTTATCTTTTCCAAAATAAGGACCTTGCTTAACTTCTATAATCTTTGTATCCTCAAGCATTTCAAATCCATGTCCACCATCAACGAAAAATATTGTATCACCATCTGATAATTCAACCGATTTGAATTTTCTTCCATTTAGGTCATATAAGCCCACCATCGTCCTACCGCGTTCGATATACACAACTTCTTGGATTTTATTTATCTTTATCTCCTTTTGTATGTGAAGATGCGCCTTTATTTCATCTCCCTTCTTGTAACTGCTAATTCCCAACTGCAACGGGAAATCCTGTTTTGATACGAAATTTACCCCATCTTTTTTGAAATCTCTTTTTACAACAATTGCGATAGTTCTTCCATCATCGGATTTTATTTCTTCGATTTTTATCACCTATCTATTCTTTGGTAACGTGATATGATTTTATCTTCAGATGGATAATTTGGAGCATCCCATGGGAATCTTTCACCGCTTTGCCATCTCACCCATCTATTTAAATCTTCCTTCACCATTATCTTTACAAGCTCATCAAAATTCGTTTTGGGCGCCCATCCTAATTTTTTCTTTGCCTTTGAATAATCCCCTTGCAGGAAATTAACATCCAAAGGTCTTAAGAATCTTTTGTCAACTTTTACGTACTCTTGCCAATCCAAACCAACAATATCAAATGCCTTTTCTGTAAATTCTTTTACGGAATGAGCTTCATTTGTTGCGATTACATAATCATCCGGCTCTTTTTGTTGCAGCATCAACCACATGGATTCAACATATTCTGGAGCATAACCCCAATCTCTTTTCGCTTCTAAATTGCCAAGATAAAGTTCTTTTTCTATTCCTAAAGAAATCTTTGCGACTGCATTAGATATTTTTCGGGTTACAAACTCCAGTCCTCTTAAAGGACTCTCATGATTGAATAAAATTCCATTGCAGGCAAAAATATTGTAGCCTTTTCTATAAAGTTTGGTTAGCCAATATCCATATAACTTTGCGGCTGAATACGGACTTGCTGGTTGAAACTGGGAATTTTCTGTTAAACTTGAGGAATGTCCTCTCCCGTACAATTCGCTTGTGGAAGCCTGATAAAATTTTATTTCCGGATTGAGTTGTCTTATAGCTTCTAAGATTCTTGTTACACCTAAACCCGTTACTTCTCCAGTGCCGATTGGTTGTTCAAAACTCGCACCCACAAAACTTTGTGCTGCTAAATGATAAATTTCATCTGGTTTAGAAATTTCAACTGCTTCTACCATTGACCCTGCATCCACTAAATCTGCGGGTATTAGATTCACATTCTCAAAGATGTCTAAGTATTGCAATCTCCAGAAGTTCGGTGTTGAGAGCCGTCTGTATGTGCCAAATACTTCGTATTTTTTGTCTATAAGGAACTTTGCTAAGTATGCGCCATCCTGTCCTGTTATGCCTGTTATTAATGCTGTTTTTGTCATGATTTTATCCTCCTTTTTCCATAGATGGTGCTATGGTATAAATATAGATTTACATAACTCCTATAATAAAAAGCAAAAGTAAAATTTTATTCTCTCTTATGATGCTTAAAGAAAGGCTCCATAGTTCTATTCCTGCTATGAATATCGCGGTTAATGCAAGCGAAAAAATAAAAGAAATTGTAAGACAGGTGTTTATCAATTCTGTTTTGTCTTCTCGCTCTGGCAGGAATCTTACCAGCGAGATGTCGAAACCGAGCAGTGAGAGCATGGAAATCAAGCCACCGGCAGCGATGATTGCAGATGCGAGACCTGCTTCGGCAGTGGAGTAAAAACGAGCAGCAATGAGCCAGAAGAAGAAGCCGGAGCCTGCTGCCGTTAGGGAGGAGAGCATTAAAAAATAAGCGTTCTTAAACAAAGGGTCGGTGAGGTGTTGCTTGAGTTCCGTTAGGTTTTTGGGTATCCAGAGGGTCATTTTATCCATAGGGGAAGGGAGAAGGGCAAATGGCTAAGGGCAAAAGGTTTTCGACCGTGCCGATA
>JAFNKG010000094.1 GCA_017883965.1 Candidatus Methanophagales archaeon
AGGGGAACCTTCTTCTAAAAGCGATCGGAGGGCCGAAAGGGATAGCAGGTAATCCAGTAGGAACTAAGTCATTGGGCTTGCCAAACCAAGTGAACATTCCGGCGATGTTAAGATTGTGACATGCAACGGTTCCTAAAGCCCAAACGGCAAGCCGGACAGCTTTCTCCGGCTCAATGACAAGCCGTTCCTCAATGAACCGTTTAAGCTGACCTTCCAGTTTCTTCTTTTTTGGCAAGTTCAAACGGAACCCCCAACAGAACCATAGCGATCAGAATGATTTGACCATCAACCTCTGTAACTGCATGAGCAACCAGGAGAACTATTCCTCCGATAGTTCGAGCAAGCTTAAGGATTGTTGAGTCCTTCATGGTTCTAACATATCCCAAACGATATTGATTTCTATCTGAGCTGAGGTTATATCAACGTCAGTAGTTTGACGGACACGAATCAACTCAATAGAATCAGCCGTAAAAGGAACAGTTCCATCATTTGAATGAGCATAACCAACAGATACTCCTGTCGCGGTATGAATTAATCGAAAATCTCCCGCAATCGCAGTTCGATCTACCCTCACGTAATTTATTTCTCCGCTAGCGATGCCTGTTAAAGTGCAGGTATAAGTAGTTCCGTTGATAGTTATTTCCAACTCAATAGTTTCATCGGTTGCGCCATTGTTTGTTTGTTCCACATGAATCAGCCATAGTCTCGCCGGTTTCCCCTCGCTTAAATCAGCGACAACAGTTTCCCAGGTGTTGATCACTAGAGAAGTATCTATGTAATCTACTGGAGGTTGACTTTTCCAGTAAGCGAACTTACGACTAACTTTCTTCATTCTGAAAACCAACCTGAATAATTGTTGTCGCGGTGTCGCTGCAACCGAAGTATGCGCGCGCAGGGAAATCTCCTTGACCGTCAAAAATCAAAGTTTCATAAGGATAAAGAATCCACTTAGCCGTATCGGTTGTAGGCTGCGCCTTGTCGCTGATGTAAGCGATAGCAGAGGCATGAGTGTTCGTTAAAGTTAAGAGCTTCCGCTTCTTATTCGCCTTAATAATCGTAGTCGGCGCAACTCCCAAAGTTACAATAGGCATTTACATCACCGGATCGGGCCGAATTCTGCCCTCTTGAACATCGGTTGGAGTTTCGCGGTAGAACTCTGTTTTAGGATCACGCGCGTCAAACTCAACAATTTTCCAAGCCCCGGTCAATCTAACGGTTCCCCCAGTTCCCATATGAACTGTCCACGTCGAGATCGCGTCACCTGCAAAAAGGCTGATTTGATGGATTTGTTTACGCACGTTATCACCTATCACATTTGTTATCAATCTCGCTGTCGCGATTCTTCCGGTTGGATATCGCGCTTTTACAGGAGCCAAAGTCACGTAAGTTAAGACATCACCAACCGGAGCAGCCACGGTTACCCGGATCATTTCTATATCTATTAATTCTATGAACGCGGTGCGTCCTTTTGGACAGGTATATGTCAATCTTTCGTTAGCAGCATGAGGGCCCCCAACTACATCATAGTCATCTATGATGTTCACAGGATCGCGGTCATACCACGCCGGCCTAATCGCAGTATCCCAGGGATAAAGCGGAGATGACAGCAGCCCCACCAATCCCAAGATTACTAAGGCTAGGCTAACGTATTTTTTGAAGCAGCAGTTCAACGGTTTCGTCTTCAATGGCAGCGTTACTTAGACACTCAATATTTGGCATGTTCGTGTGCGGAAATGTCACTTTGCTCATGAGAGGCCAATCATGACATGGAAGGTGTGTGGCATCTTCAAGTTCACAGTGCGCCCCAACCATCAATGATCCTGGAACGCCAGGTCTCCAATCAGTGTTGCCTGGAATCACAATACGTGCTAGACATGCGAGAGGAACAGCGAGGTAAAAGCCAAACTTCATTCCGACGATAGCATATTCTCCTTTCGGCAGGTCTTGATCCCAAGTGATAGGACAATGTGTCCATGTCATAGCAGTTAAGGTTGTGTCACCATCTCCAATGATTGAATGTGTTGGTCTAACAGCGTCTAGCATGGATTGAGTGATCGGTGCATTTCCAACGATTGCACCTATGAGAGTTGTTTCATCAGTTGCGTTCTGAGAGAGAGCATTAAGTTTTTCGCCGGCAACTAACGGTAAGGGCCGACCGAACAGATGAGTGTAACCCAATGAAGGATCGGGATCAGTCTCAAGCTGAGATTTGATGAACTGATGATCCGTCATGAGGCTAGGCTGTCTAAAACGGTAATTGTCCGGCGTTGAAACAGCAGCGTAGAAAGCACCAAGCAGCGAATTGACTTCTTTTTTGAGGACGATGTCTTCGAGGGTAGTGTGATAAATAGCGTCACCTAGAGCACCTGTCATACCGCATAGTCCGGTTCCAGGCGTAGCCTCAGCAAACCCTATCATATCGAAAGGCATGATAGATCACCTACAATCGGCGTATGATCCCCGCGATCTTCGGAATACCGTAAGTCACCAGGGTAGTCACTAGAAACGGCCCATAACCTTCAACAAGCTGACTAAAATTGAATCTTTCGTCCCACGCCTGATAACCGGTGTATTTTGCTAGAACGTAGCTCAATTTTTCCTCCGTTGTGCCTCCTTTAGTAAACGCAACAGCACCAGGCCCAACCAAAGCAGCGATCCGCAGCCACTTGAACACCGTTCTCTGCAAACTTTTTCCACCTTTTCCCATTCTTTTACTTCCTCCACTTCTTCTAGTTTTTCTCTTTTTTGTCTTGGGCTTACTAGCCCTTGACTTGGATTTTCTTTTTGGGTGTTTTTTACGGTATTCTCTCCAAGCTCTCTTGGAGACACCCCATTTTTTGATATATGATTTCGGCAAACCTCTAGGCATTACATTTCACCTTGACCTTGACCGGGCGAATTCCCCTTTACCAAACTAAAAAGGCCATACTTATTAGCGATTTGAAGTAAGGCTGGCAGGTTCTCGGGAGTAGCTAAGTCACCAAGACCGAACTCCTCGAGGGCCTTCAACCCAATTTTCATTTCAGGTGATTTGTCTATCACCGCCTGAAAAACCCTTTTCTCAATCGCCTTCTCATGGCGAACCTCCCCGCTTCGGTGGCCCATCAACCCCCCCTTAATTGAAGCGCCAAGCCTCTCACCGACAAGATCAACCATATTTTTACCGGATTCATCCGGCTCCAAAAAAGTGCTGAACAAACCCTCAATGCGGGCCTCAAGCCAGGGCGGTTCATTATGAAAAAACCTCCATGCCATAGACAGCACAATTAATGTCGTGACAAGCGAAACAACTGCTAGGATAGAGTTTAACACAGCTAATCCCTGTTGATTTACGCTTAGTTCTTTAATTAATAATGGGAAAAAGCCTTATTTAGCAATTCCGCCTATAGTATAGCAGGAGTCGACAGAAGGTGGTTAGAAAACAGATGAATATACGTATAGACGCTGATTTGAGGGATGAATTTAAGAGTCTCTGTAAGGAAAAGAGTCTTTCTACGTGCTTTGTTGTGGAGACTCTTTTGAGGGCTTGGATTGCAGGGTTAAAAGCTCCCGCCCAAGCGAAAGTCGACATAGCTAAAGCTATTGTAATTCATCAGACTTTCAATAGGACTTTTATGCGGGGGCGTAGGTTTCTAGGGGCCGGAAAAAAGGATCAGTGGAAGGACGTTGATATTAGTGGAGAAGTGAATGAAACTAATTACTATGATCCTCGTTATGGTTGGAGTTTTAAGGCTGATGAATCTCTAAATGATGCCGGTCATGCTGTTGGTTGTCTGTGTTCTGTATGTCGTATTCCCTCTGTCTAAGATGTTTCTCTAGGGATAGTTGTAGGCAATAGAGCACTATTAGTCTAGCTGCAGCCACTATCACAAGGGGAAAAAAGCGGAGAATTTTTTGTAGTAACTTCATGTATGCCTTTCACATCTTTGGCATATGCCGGGAAATGGAAGCCATAGGCACCATCCGCAAACATCAGGAACAGGTTTTTTCTTCATTGATTTCAGCCTCTAATGGATACCATTTACTACATTTAGGACAGAAGCCCTCAGTTTCCACCATGTTTTCATAAAGCCAAACTTCCGGATGGATAGGACATCTCATTTTTCAGCCTCAAGCTCCGATGGTATTAGGATATCACAACCTATGCAACTACAGATATCACGACAAAAAGGATCGATACAAAACTCTGCTCCGTGGTAACATTCAGCTTCTTCTATAGCTGTCCAATCGTCTTCTTCCCATGAATCGTTACTCATAGCATTATCCTCTCATATTCTCCGGTTTCTTTATTTAAGATCAGTACAGGTTTTTTCTCGGCTGGCGGTCTACCTTTTTTCTTAGGCAAATGATCTAGGTGCTTTGCTTTTCGTTCTCTACCGGGAGAACCAGAATTTCTATGTGTAATGAGGGCGGTAGCTCTTTTTCTCGCATCACGGTATATTCTATGGAAACGGTATGCTGTTCCTCTACTGTATCCAAAACTGGCGATACAATCTCTCGGAGTAAGGCCCGCAGCAAAGAGTAAGATGAGTTCATAATGGATTGTCACCTTTGCATCTCCAGCACGTTTCTGCTTTATGGGAAATTAGAACATTACAATGAACGCATCGCCTCATTCTATAACTGTATTTTTGTGTTAGACGTCTATTTAAGGCGCCTCGTTTCTTCTTTAGATTCTTCATAGTCTTTTTTCCTCTCCTCAAATTTTTCGACTTCCATCAGATCGAAGGTAAGGGCATGATTCACCTTTTCCCTAACGTATTGCAGCCATGTTCGCCTTCAACGGTGGACATATATCGTTCCATGTTAGGAACATATATTAAATTGCGCAAAAGGAACGCTTTATGCAACCTTTTCTTCTAGTTTTTGCATCTAGTATTATGGTTTCTGCTACGCTAGGGCAGCCGGTGAACATACACACCCTTTGAATCCGTTCAAAGACTTTAAGAGGAATCTTAATAGTCTTCCAACAGATTTTTTCTTTTGTTCGACTAGGTGCTTCCATGTGTCACACCAGATGCCTCTATGAGCTTAAGATGCTTATAAGCGTAACCCAAGCGTCAAAACCCTTAAATTTTCGAACGTTTTACTCTAGGTAGGTGAACAAAAATGTGGCGATTTCTTGATTGGTTAGTCATGTCAGAAACAGAATTGGGATTTTATCTAATTGGAACATTTATAGTAGGGTTTGTGATAGGTCTATATGTTGGAAAAGTTAGAAAGGTATCAGCGCATCAATGAATTTAGCTATTGCCTCAGGATGATAGATTAGCATCCAAGAGGTGATGGCTGGTAAGGCCCATTCCGTAATCTTATCTTCGCTTGTTGGTTCCGGTTGTTGCTCCCAGGGGAACCTTCTTCTAAAAGCGATCGGAGGGCCGAAAGGGATAGCAGGTAATCCAGTAGGAACTAAGTCATTGGGC
>JAFNKG010000095.1 GCA_017883965.1 Candidatus Methanophagales archaeon
CGGTGCTATCGCACTCGCACAACAGCGGATAAAAGGGAAATCAAAGATTTCCCAAAATTCGCAAAGCGAACTTCTTTATGATACCGTTTTTCAAAAATATCTTGATCTTGACAGGAAATTAACTGCATTCTATTATGAAGAGCGGTATCCCCCGGGACCCATTACTTCATACTCAAAAGAGGAAATAGAAGAAATGCTGGGAGCAGCAGAAGAAATTATAAAGAAACTGAAAGGAGTAATAGAATAATAAAGAGGGAATTAAATATGTTTGCCTCGCTCATTGAAAAAGCAAAAATCTTTTTATATTCCGAAATTTAAGTAATAACTACAAAACAAGAAGAATCGTGTGTATAGGGCAAAATATTCGTTAAAGAATCTATTGTGGTGTATAACAATGACATGGGAAGATGAACTTGAAGAAAGCATCTGCACCATTGAGCAGTTGAAGGAATATATAGATTTAACGCCAGAAGAGGAGAGCCAATTACGGGGAATTATAGAAAGACACCCTATGCGTATTACTCGCTATTATATGTCTCTAATTGATAAAAATGACCCTAACGACCCTATTAGAAGGATGGCAATTCCTTCAGAAGGCGAGTTAGATACGTTAGGCTCATACGATACAAGCGGTGAGCTGGAGAATACAAAAATGCCCGGTCTGCAGCACAAGTATGCGCAAACTGCTTTGCTTTTAGCAACGAATAACTGCGCGGCTTATTGTAGGTTTTGTTTCAGAAAAAGAATGGTCGGGCTATCAAATGAAGAGGTATTGCGTAGATTCAATGATGCTATGCAATATATCGAGAAACACAAAGAGATTAATAATGTGCTTATAAGCGGCGGCGACCCTTTTGTTTTACCAACAGATGTAATCAAAGAATTCTTAGAGAAGCTTTCAACCCTCCCGCATTTAGATTTCGTAAGATTTGGAACTAAAGTTCCAGTGACATTTCCAGATAGAATCCTGGAAGATGAGGAGTTAGTGACTTTACTGGGAGATAACGCACTGAAAAATAAAAAAGTATACGTAGTAACGCATTTCAACCACACAAAAGAAATTACGCAGAAAGCCACTGACGCTGTTGATTCTCTCAATTGCTCTGGTGTTATAGTGAACAATCAAACTGTTTTACTAAAGGGTGTGAATGATAATCACGAAACCTTAGCTGAATTACAAAATAAACTTGTAGGCATCGGTGTTAACCCCTATTATGTCTTCCAGTGCCGACCCGTAACGAGAGTCAAGAATGCATTTCAAGTTCCTCTGCGGAGGGGCTACGAAATTGTTGAGAACGCAAAGAAGCGGCTTAATGGTCACAGTAAAAGGTTTAAGTATATCATGTCGCATCAGACTGGCAAGATAGAGATTGTAGGGGTTATGAATGATTCTATCTATCTCAAATATCACCAGGCAAAAGACCCTGCGAATATCGGTAAATTCTTTGAGCGAAAGATAAATGAAACTGCCGGGTGGTTGGATGAGTTGGAATGAGGTTTATTTTTAGCCTTCATTTGGGTATATACGCATTGCGGATATATCGAAGGTAGGCGACATGCGAACGAAAAGAATATATTGGTCATGTGACAATTAAATTGAAGAGAAGAAATGAGAATAAGAGAGATACTCAAGGAATTCAGAGAAGAAATTGAAAAATTATATGGCAAGAGATTAAAGAGTATTATTCTCTACGGCTCATGGGCAAGGGGTGATGCTACTGAAGAGTCAGACATAGATGTGCTTATCGTCCTTCAAGGAGAAGTCATTCCCGGAGAAGAAATTGACAGGATGATAGATATAATCACAGAGATAAATCTAAAACATGGAGTGTTGATATCGGTTTATCCCATCTCAGAGAAAGGCTATTCTGCAATTAACAGCCCGTTGCTCATAAATGTGCGAAGAGAGGGGGTGCCTGCATGATGGAAATAAACTCGCTAATCGAAAGGGCGAAGAGGTATCTCAAAAGTGCTGAAATACTCCTTGAAGAAGGAGATTATGAATCCTCAGTTTCAAGAACATACTATGCTATGTTCTATTCTGCACAAGCTATGCTGCTCACAGAGAATCTATCGTTTTCATCCCACAAGGGCGTAATTTCTGCTTTCGGAGAACATTTTGTCAAAACTGGCATTTTCCCAAAAGAAATGGGTAGAGAACTAAATAGAGAATTAAGCAAAGAAGATGGATTCGTGATCACCGCCTTCTTGACGAGGCGGAGAAGACAACTTGAAAGGAGGCGAAAGATATGGCAGCGGTAGAGGTAAAGAAGATATTGGGTCTTGTGCCAGAACTATTGGAAGTGTCACATCCGAGAATTTGGACATCCTACGATAAAGAAGCTGATGTCTTATACATTAACTTCAAAAAGCCAAGCCATGCGGATGATTCTGAACTCACAGATGATGACATCATAATCAGATATGAGAAAGGAGAAATTATAGGAATTACTGTACTTAACGCAAGTAAAAGGGTAACAAAATAAGATGGGCACAGCGTATAACAGAATATACGCTCCAGGCTTACGCCCTTGCCCTTCAGGGTATTATTCCCTACGGTAGCAACATCGTATATGCTGAAACCGTTATGCGAAATACATATAATTGAGGAAAACATAAAGGTGTAAATGATGAAATTGAGAATCTACATAGATACTTCGGTAATTGGCGGATGCTTGGATAAAGAATTCCAAAACGCTTCAAGGCAATTAATTGATAAATTCAAGCAGGGAGAGATGATAGCGGTGATATCAGAACTGACGACACTCGAATTGAAGGATGCACCTCAAGAAGTTCTGGATATACTCAGGGAGATACCTGAGAAAAACATAGAATACGTGGAATTAACAGAAGAGGCGGTGAATCTTGCCAGGAAGTACCTTGGCGAAGGAGTGATAGGGGGAGGGAAATTAGTTGATGCCGAACATATAGCGATTGCAACCATAAACCGTGTGGATGTGTTAGCGAGCTGGAACTTCAGACATATTGTAAACTTGCAGAGGATTCGTGGATACAATTCCGTAAACCTTAAATATGGTCATCCATTATTAGAAATAAGGAGTCCTTTGGAGGTGATAGCTTATGAGGAGTGAAAAGAAATTTGATGCCGTGAAAATGATGCGCGAAATCAGAGATAAGCTGAGCAAAGAGTTCGAGAACATGAACTACGAGGAACAAAAGAGATATATAAAGGAACGAATTAAGCATGAAACATGATGGTGAGAAGAATGCGCACTTCGCATAACAGAGCGTATCAGGCTTCGTGCCTTCGGCACTCCGCACAAATTCGCCTTCGTGGCTCGCCTTTTGGATACCTTTTTAAAGATGTAGCAATTAAGCTCTAATATGGCATTACCTAACTTCATAAAGCCGACAAAGGGTAAATTGATTTTAAGCTTGATATTATCCGTAATTATAGTTGCAGTAGTTTTCTCAACCCAAAATATTTATCGAGATATTTTCCTCAGTAGAAGTCTCATGATCCAAATCCTGGATGTTATTGTAAATGTGTTAATACTTGCTCTTATTTTTTATCCAATTTCTTGTGTTATTGTCGCCATTTATCATAGGATTAAAAAATAAAATTCTTACTCTAATAGATTTCCGCTTTTTAGTACATGATATATGTTGATTAACGTCTAAAAGCGAAAGAGTGAGGATTAACGTAGTTTCAAACGGATTTTTGACCGAAAGCTTTTTATATTGTAACGTTTGATGTTGTAGATATACCTGAGGTTAAGCGTAATCGCTAAAATGAGGTGAGTGCCTATATGGCAACAAGAAGAGAAGAGATCATATCAAAGGCGATAGAGGTACTCAAATCAAATCCTAATGGGATTCGTTACTCAGACCTTGCAAGAAAAATACAAGAAGAACTTTCCAATATCCCTATTAACACTATTTATGGAACAATTTGGAATTTAGAGATACGTGTGCCTAACGAAGTCTATAAACCTGCACGCGGACTTTTTCGCCACATTATATTTAGAGAGGAAGAAATTAGCGAAGAGAAGCGGAAACTTCCTCCAGAAGTAACTAAAAATAAAGTGAAAGCAAGTAGGAAAAAAGCTGCAACACAATTTGAAGAAAAAATTAAGCAATTCCTTCTAGATTTAGAATTTAATGATGTTGATGGTGCAAGGGATGATTTCTTAATAAATGGAGTTCAAGTTGATGTCTGTGGTGGCTGGGAAAATGCCTTGTTGGTTATAGAGTGTAAAACTAAACAAAAATTAGGTGAGAAAAATTTAAGATCCGCTATAAGTGAATTTCGTGGAAAAATACCATTACTTGAGAGAGGATTCAAAAAACATCCAAACTATAGCAAGTACAATTTTTTCAAATATATTATTGTTACCAAAAATATAAAGGTAAGGAAACTCGATTATGAATTCGCAAAACAACGTCCAAGTATATATATTTGGAATGAAGACTTTTTAGTGTACTATTCAAATTTATACAGTTATATTAAACCATACGCGAAATACGATCTTTTAGGAGAAATGAGGGTTAGGCCAGTTCAACAACAACCAATAACTGTTCCTGCTTTTCAAATTAAATTTGAAAAGGTAAATGTCTATAATTTCGTAATGAATCCAAAGGACTTACTTGAAGTTGCTTTTGTGGCGAGGAGAGAAGTGGGCGAAGAAAGATATTATCAGAGAATCATTGATAAAAAGAGATTGCTAAAAATAGCGGCATATGTTGAGAGGGGTGGAAAATTCCCAAACAACATAATAATCTCTTTTAAGAAAGGTTTAAATGTCAAATTTCACGCTGTACGTGGCCCTGGTTATAGCAGTACAAATTGGCCATACATTGGGATTTCTTATGGAATCTTGGAATTTCCAAAAGATTATAGAAGTTGTTGGATTATAGATGGTCAGCATAGGTTATACGCTTTCATAAACGTTAAAGAGAATTTCTATTTTAACATGCCAATAACAGCATTCGAGCATTTGGATATAGAAGATCAATGTAAATTCTTTTTGGATATAAATAAAAATCAAAAACCTGTTAATCCTGACTTGCTTTGGGATCTTAATGGAGAAATGATTCCGTCGGAAAAAGAAGGGGTTATCTCAAATGTTGCCAAATTTTTGAATAATGAAGAAAGAGGACCTTTGTTCTATAAAATTTATTATCCCTCTACAGGTATAAAAAAGAAAACCAATCTGATAAAAATTTCTGCTATATGTATCGCCATTAAAAAAAGGAAGTTAGTTGACGAAGTTACTCTACAAAATATTAAAAACCCTTTACATGATAAAGATCCTTCTAATTGTGTAAAAAAGGTGGGATTCTCTCTTTCTAAATATTTTGATGATGAGCTGATCCCAAAACTATATATAAGTTCCAAACCATAATTTTGTGTATGACATTCAAAAAGATAGATGATAACT
>JAFNKG010000020.1 GCA_017883965.1 Candidatus Methanophagales archaeon
CTCAACCATCGTATCTCCAGCGAATATTCACGATTCAAAGTTCTATCTGCCAACACCTGGGAGATTAAAGATAAAGAAACAGAAGGGAAGATCGATAACACGCCCAAAAGCGATAACAGCGGACGGTGCTTATGATTCAGAGGAGATAAGAGCGCATAATCGAAAAAGAGGGATAAAAACGAATATTCCCGTAAATAAACGGAATAGAAAAGAGCCAAAGCTTGGAAGACCTATAAAATTTGATAAAGAGGTATATAAGAAAAGAGGGGCGATAGAACGGTTTTTTAGCTGGATTGAGAGTTACAAAAAGATATTTCCAAGATATGAACGTTCGGAAATCTCGTATTTTGGACTTGTTCAATTGGCATCTATTATGATGCTGTGGAGGGTTTTGGGATGAGGTCGGTATTTATTAGAATTAAAATCAGGATGTGTTGGAAGAAAAATCCCAAGAAGTCCAGAGCGAGGGTTATATTGGGTGGCACGGATGCTTGAGCTAATTTCCCAATCAACATGCTTTCGCTGCCATGTTTGGCCCCCAATAAGAACTACTGTAACAGTGGAATCTCTAAGATACTCGTCCCGTATCTTTTGCCGAACGGTTTCTGTCTTCAGATTTGGATCGATATCTCCAATATCCACCGAGCGGGACACAATAACATCACCGCATAGGCTTTCGAACTCGTTGCGATACCCTTGGTCATTTGCGTGGTGGTAACTCACAAAAACTTTATGTCGTTTTGTCATTTCTTAACCTCCTTATGTCAATATTCGATAATGATCCTTATAAACCTTTTGCTCACGATTGCGTATAACTTCGGTATATCTGCAGTATTGCATATATCACTCCAATTTAGCATTATATACGCATTGCATATATTCTTCCATTTTGGTGTTATATCCGCAATATTGCGTATATACATCCCTCTGGATGAACCTTCTATCTTCTTGATTTTCCCTCCTCTCATCCTTTTACACCTCCTTCACTCTCTTTCTCAAACAAACTATCTAACGGGCTTTTTATCTTCCCTATCTCCTCATTACTTACATCAGTATATATTTCTGTCGTCTTTGAACTTTTGTGTCCCAGCAACTCTTGATTTTTTGTTTTATTTTCCCCCTTTAATCAACCACGGAAATCGGCTTCTTTTTATCCTTTCCCTGACAATCTTATCGTGTTAATTTAACAGTGCCTTCTGCAAGGTTCAGTACAAGCTCTCGACCTACTGCGGAAAGAAATTCCATACCAAGCAGCCAATCTCCCGGAATAAACCATGTCTCAGTCTCAAAATCTTTTATAATCACCTTGCCCAAAAACACTGGTAACTCAACAATCTCACCAGTAGCTAATCTAAAAGTATCATAATCCACCAATTCCAGTCCCATCTCCTCCAAAACTTCTCCGGGAAGAGCTATTCCACCGTTAAAGCCACTGTCTATTGTTAAGGTTTGATTTCCATCTTCGTTGAAAATAAGATTCTCTCCTTCCACAAAAGCATTAAAGAAGGGAACAAAGTCTGTAATGCCCCCTTTTATTATGACTTCCATACCTTCCTGATCCCACCTTTGTGCTCATGGGCATAGGGTGAACCAATACGGATGGAATAAAAGATTTTATCCGGATATTTGTTTTTTGCTTTTTTGAGAGCCTCAAATAAAGTCTTTCCTAAGAACCATTCCTCAGATTCAGGCTCAATCACCGCAATCATCCCCTTCTTGTCACTAAAAGAATGAACCTTTGCTAAGACTTCTTCTGATGGTCTTTTTACTTCAGGTATTTTCATTTTTTATCACTTCCTCTTTCAATTAAACCCCCCTTCTTGATATTATTTCTCTATCACCATCTCCTCCACAGCAATTCCGAAATGCCTCGCCACCTCCGTAACATGAACCAAAACCTCATCACCCTCTTTCAAATCAACCACGGAAATCGGCTTCTTTTTACCCATCAACTTTATCGTTTCCGCATTCTGAAGTATAATACTGCACTTCCTCTTCTCCCCGCCTGTCTCAACCTCCGCTTCCACAAGCATAAGCGGTCGCTTCTCTATCTTCACCCGGCCAACTACTCCTTTTCGTGCACTTCCTTCTGCATTTACAATCAACACATCATCCCCGGACTTCAACTCCGACAAATACCTCGTCTTCTCGCCCACCAGCACATAAGCATACACTGCGCCTGCATTCACCCTGAACGGTCTCGCCGCTACGTAAGGACTCTCCTCCGATTCCGAATGCACGAGGAACAACGCAAAAGACTGCGAACCTACCAGCATCCCCTCTCCTAATGTCATCAATGAGCAGGTATCCACGCATACCCTGTCGCCCATTTCAAGTTCCCCCACCTTTGTTATCCTCGCGGTAGAAAGAGGAATTGCACCCATTTTGCTTGCTTCTTTTATCTCCACCGCTTTTTTTATCTCTGACATATCGTCAGTATCGAGGAGAACACCATCAGCGCCGTATTCAAGCGTATCAAACGCCGTCCTCGCCTCTTCCGCACTCTGCACCCCCGCTATTACCTTCGCTTCCTTATGCTGCAATTCCGCTATTATATTCTCCAGCGGTATTATCTTCCAATCCTTTCCTATTACAATCACGTAATTAGAGTAATCCGCAATATTCACTGCAAATCGCTCATACTCCTTACCCCTTATCTCTACATACCCTGCATTGATTTTACTATCAAAAGTCCTTTTCAACGCATCTAAAACACTTGAATCACTTATTTCCGATGGAATGGGCTTTGTTCCATCCCCTTCACCGCTCTTACCATAAACGACAATATCCGCTTCTTCTCCTTCTTCCAACTCCTCTGATGAGAACGAGAACGCCGCTATATTTATACGACCTAACTCCTTCACCTTTGCTACGTCCGCTTCCTCTACAAGCACTGCATCAGCACCGGATTCCAAACCAGTTGTAATCCTTGACTTCTTCTCCTCCCACGTTCCCACATCAGCATCCGCTTTTATCCATATCTCCTTTCCCTTTACTTTCATTCTTCCACCCGCATTTATTCCACCTTTAAATGGGAAATCCAAAATCCCAATACTACCAGTACTACCAAATTTTTGGGATTTGGAAATTGGGATTTACTTGGGATTTGGTAGTATTTGTCATTGGGATTTCTTACAGCATCTCCATTGCCTCTTTCGCCGAAATACCCTCATGCACTATCTTGCTTAGTGCCACGGTCATAACTGTCGGATTCTTATGCTGAAACACATTCCTACCTATTGATAAACCGGAGGCACCAGCGGCAATCGCATCTTCTACCATCTTCAGCACTTCCGCATCCGTATTCGCCTTTGGACCCCCTGCTATTATCACCGGCACCGGACAACTAAGTATTACATCCTTGAAGGAGTCCGGGTCGCCAGTATAATTTGTTTTTATAATATCAGCGCCAAGTTCTGCACCCACACGAGCCACGTGCTTCACCAATTCCGGGTCGTGCTCACTTTTCACTTTTTTCCCACGAGGATACATCATCGCCAAAAGAGGCATGCCCCAGTCCTCACATACCATTGCAGTCGCTCCAAGCGTCTCAAGCATCTCCGCTTCGTTCTCCGCACCCACATTCACGTGCAGTGACACCGCATCAGCACCTAATCGTATCGCTTCTTCCACCGTAGCGACTATAACTTTGTTTAATGGGTCGGGTCCTAACGAAGTGCTCGCAGATAGGTGGATTATTAGCCCTATATCCTTGCCATATCCTCGATGTCCAGCTATTACAATGCCCTTATGCACGAGAACCGCATTTGCACCTCCTTCCGCTACCGCATTCACCGCTCTCTTCATGTCTGTCAACCCGTATATTGGACCTGACGTTACACCATGGTCCATAGGGACAATAACACTTCTCCCGCTCTTCCGGTCCACGATCCTTTCCATCCTTATTCTCTTCCCTATGCTCATTCTTTCCATCCTTTCCCTTATACTTGTCATTTCCTTCGCTCTCCCTCTTTCTTCCCTATCTCTTTATCCTTCTTTTTATATATAGCGATAGTTTTTTTCAATTTGCATTTCTCCTCATACCAATCTCAAACTCTCCAAATTCATGGGCGCTACCGTCTCTATATTAAACTTCTTGTGTATTCCACTTGCTAATGCCATACATTTGTTATTCTCTCCATGCATGCATATTACCTTGGACGGCAGTGGTCGTATCCGCCTCACGTATTCAAGCAATTGATTGCGGTCCGAATGCCCGGAAAAACCATCTATTGTCTTTATCTCCATCCCCATTTTTATATTCTCCATCCTGCCCTCATTTGAAAACTGCATCTCATTCCAGCCTTTCTGTATCCTCCTTCCAAGTGTCCCTTCCGCCTGGTATCCAACAAAGATAAGCATGTTCTCTTCATCTCTTGCAAGCCCTTTCAGGTATTCAAGCACAGGACCGCCGTTTAGCATGCCTGAGGTAGAAAGTATGATGGACGGTTCCTTCTCCTCCATTACCTCCTTCCTTTTTTCTGCATCGTCCACCTGCACAAAAACATCGGATAAGAAAGGATTCTCACCCTGAAATATCGAATTCTTTAGATTCTTGTTGAGATACTCAGGATATGCAGTATGCACGGCGGTCGCTTCCCATATCATACCATCTAAATACACCGGCACCTCCAGTTGCATACCCTCCAGTGCTATCATTACCTCCTGTGAACGACCAACCGCAAAAGCAGGTATTATCACTTTACCGCCCTTTTTTATCGTCCTCTCTATCTCATCCTTTAAATTCTTCTCCGCCTCTCGCCTCGACGGCTGCATGTCGTTCATACCACCGTATGTAGATTCCATGACCAGCGCTTCGAGCCTTGTGAAACCATTGAAGGCAGGGTCGAAAAGAAAAGTTCGCTCATACTTTATGTCCCCGGTAAATGCAATATTATAAAGCCCATTACCTGCATGGAAATACGCAATCGAAGAGCCCAGTATGTGCCCGGCATTGTAAAAAGTGAGTTTCACATCAGGCGATATGTCTGTTACATCTCCATACTTCAACGGAATCGTATGTCTTATCGCATCTCTTATTAAGGATGATTTATACGGTATCCTCTTTCCCTCTCTTGCTGATACCTCTATATAGTCAAGCAGAAGAAGAGCCATAAGGTCTCTCGTTGGCTGTGTCGTGTATATGGGTCCGTCATATTCATATAAGAACAAAAGAGGCACTAAGCCGGAATGGTCAAGATGCGCATGCGTTATCACCACTGCATCTATATTACTTATCGGTGACACTTCAGGAACGTATAGATAAGGCATTCCCTCCGAGCCCACACTTACTCCGCAATCTATTAAAATCCTCGTCTCCGGCGTAGAAAGCATAAATGCATTTCTCCCAACCTCTCTGCATCCCCCTAACGAGGTCATACGTAGCCATTCGTCCCCTATTAACTTATCTCTATATATCCTCCTTCCTACTTTTTTCAAAAAATCCTTCCTGAATTCGCTCTCTTCCCTTAAATACCTCCTTATGCTTTTTATTATTGAAGATTGTATAGGCGGTGCTCTGATAACGTTAGGTCGCCATCCTATCACCTTTGCGACTTCTCTAAGTGTTGCTCCATGAGTGCCAATCACCAATCCAGGCTTTTCTGCTTCTATTATCACCTCTGCCTTGTCCATATCAAAGTAAATATCTTTTATTCCGCCTTCATCAGGTATAATATCATAAATAACCTTGGAAGCCTTTTCCGGCTCCATCAGTATATTGCTACTTGGTCTAACCGAAATCCTCTTCTTCAGCTCTCTCGCTAATGTCCTAACCATAGCGCCATCGTCAACGAATCTCTGCGTGTCCTCCGTGTATATAACGAGTTCTGGTCCTTCAAATTCCACTCCGGTAATGCTCACATCAGCCGGTAATAACTCTACTATTCGCCTCTTTAATTCTAAAAGCATTTCTTCTGCTGGCATTGTCTATCCCTAATCCTAATCGTTTTGTTTATTCTCCTGCCGCCTTCATTTACTTTAGCTATACGTTACAGTTACAATCCTTAACTTGATCCTCATATCATAGCTTCACAAGTGCTCTACTTTTTGCTCCTCTCCCTTCCATAATTCCTAACAAACATCCGAACAAAACATCAATTAAAAGAACCCCTTAATTTTTTTACCCTTTCTTCACTTAACTCCCCATACTTCTTCTTCGTTATCACCACCACTTCCATCTCCTCACCCGAGGCACTGTCCCTCTTCATCGCGGAATGCAATGCCTGTATCGCAAGCGTTATCCCTTTTTCCAGCGATATATCCTTTGAATACCTGTCCTCAAGCACACCGTATGCAATAGGAGAACCTGAGCCAGTGGCTGCGATTTCCTTCTCTTCGGTATTGCCTCCAAAGGGGTCTATCGAAAATATATGTGCCCCGCTCCTATCTATGCCTCCTATCAGGAGTTGCACAATATACGGGTAGAACCGCTGACCGCTCATCACATTAGACAAAAGCGTTGCCATTGCTCTTACAGTCATCGGCTCTTCTCTTCTTATCTTATAAAGTCTCGATTCCACCGACATTATTCTAACCAGTGCCTGCGCATCTCCCACTATTCCCGCTGTTGTCATACCTATGCGGTCGCTCACTTGGTATATCTTCCTCGCTGCTTTAGAAGCAATAAACGAACCCATTGTCGCCCTCTTCTCGCTCGCCAGCACTACACTGTCATCACATATCAAACCAACGGTTGTCGTTCCCTTCTTTATTTGGTCCATTATTTCCATTTCTTATATTCCTCCATGTGTTGTTGTTAGCTTCACATGTTTTACGCCTTTCAAGCTCATTATCATTTCCGCCAACTCCTTTATCTTCTTCGCTTCGCCTTTCATCACCACTATCTCAAAACAATTCTCTTCGTCTAAATGAATGTGTGTTGACGTTCTTATCATGCCTATAAAATGATGTTGCACTTCTGTTAGCTCATCGCCTAAGCCCCTCTGGCTGTGGTCATAGATATAGGTTACGGTTCCTATCTCCTCACCAGATTCACGCTCCATCCATTCATACTCTATTATATAGGCTCTGATCGCATCTCTTATCCCTTCTGACCTCGATGAATACCCCCTCCCGCTTATTATCGTGTCAAACTTATTCAATAGATTAGAGGGTAAAGACACCCCTATTCGAGTCAATCCGCGCTCTTCTTCCATTTTATTCCCCCGTTGACTTCAATATATGTTTTATTATCTCTTCAGCCTTACAAAAGGCATTTGAATTATGCTTTTTTATACGAATGACCTTCGAGTTAAAGCCCCTTTCCCTGAGTTCCCGCTCCAACTCCCCTTCATCAAAATCTTGATCATATCCTATTGCTATTATATCAGGTTTTATACTATATAAAGGTTCATATATATCTTTTTCGCTACCCAACATCGCTTTATCTACCACTTCCAACGCTGAGACCATCTTCAACCTCTGCTCCTCTGGTATAATCGGCGTTCTTTTTCTCTTTCGCACGGTTACATCCCTTCCAACGATGACAAAAAGCTCATCACCCAGCTTCTTCGCTTCCTCCAGATAAAGCAAATGCCCAGGATGGAGTATTTCAAATGTTCCGGTTGCTAAAACCCTTACCATTTTCCTCCTACCTCCAAAACCCTCTCCACTATTTCCAGCTCTCTCTCTTCTCCTTTTGAATTATAACACCTCCAACTATCCTCCGCAAAAGGGTAAAAAGTTATGATATGACATTTTCCCGTTTTGGAAAACATCAACAAATCCTGTTCTGAAGGTCTCATATCTGCTGGGTGGGGATGACTATGAACAGACCCCGCGTAGCCAAGACCCATTGGCATCATATCCATTCGTATAATTGCATTTTCATCGGATGAAATCGTGCCAGGGAGGAAAAAAACATCGGTTATTAGATCTCCATCGGCGCACAGCATCCCGATGAATTCCTGTGGATGATTTGATTTGCTCACTTCCAGAATGAAATCCAGAGTATCCTTCGCTATTCCCACGATTTTTCTTCCCTTACGCATCTTTTCATTCTTCTCTCGCTAAAAAGCTAAAACATCCTTCGGTTTTTACTTCTTCCGCCATGGGTAAAGTTCCAAATTTCGCTCTTAATAACAAATCCGCCACCTCATAATTTAACACCCTTGCTATTCCTACGATGGATGTTGTGGGTCTTGGATTTACGTCCACCACGTATGCCTCTCCATCTTCACCCAATACGAAATCTATTCCCACATATCCTGCGCAGTGAAGCGTGGTTACCACCTTCTTACTTATGCGGATTATCTCTCTCTCAGTATCTCGTCCTATAAAATAAGGAACTAATCCACCTTCATATCTCAGCCTTTCCCCCTCCTTCTTTATAAATTGCTTGTTTATCGTCAGCGGCAATAGAGAAGAATTCCCAACAATTACACTGCTGCTTATATCTTCCCCTTTTATAAATTCCGTTACAATATAATCGGGACTATCATAAAAAAACATATCTTCATGATTTCCCACTCCATTCACTATAAAAACGTTTTCCGATGCACAGCCGTATCGCGGCTTCTTCACATATCCTTGCTCTCCATCTTTCCTCACTTCTTCCCCGGGGAACACAATCCTCGGCACAGCTATTCCATTTTCGCTTAAAATTTTTGTTGTCCGCATCTTATCAGCGCATATTTTTACGGAATCTGAAGGACAGCCCAGATTAACGGTATTTGATTCTACGAGTTCCGTAAGCTTGCATAGCCTATCATCAGGGGCAATAACGATGCCAGCGTCGCTCTCCTTTGAGAGCCTATCCACCGCCGCCTCAAAATCATTTTCAGCCACCGGATAGACAACTTCATGCCCTAACCTCTCAAATCCACTTTTCAGCGTTGTGAGCATCGCTTTCCCTTCTCTTAATAAAGCTATACTTTTACCCTCGCCCCCGCCCACTGCATACTCCGCCACCATTATCCTCATTTTATTTTATCTCTTTCTTCACTGGCACTGGCGCAAGTGTTTTCCCGTGCTCAACGAGCTTTGCTAACGCAAGGAGTATATTTACGAAATAGTCATTATGCAGGGATTTACCTAAATCTTTCTCCCAGCTCTTCTTAATCGCATTAAATCTTTTCTCCGTCGCTTCCGATATTTTGCCAATGCTGGAAGAATAAACGACCTCTTCTGCCATGCCTGCTTTTTTCACTTCTTCCTCTCTCTCTCTTCGCAATCCTGTAATTTGATAGCCCATTGCACTTATTGCTCTCGTCACTGACGATATCTTTATTGGCACCGCTCTTATCTTGTTCTCCTCCTCCAGAATATCCTCTACCGTTATCGTCCCGTTTTCTATCCTTTCACGGTATTTCTGTAGCCAGCCCGGTCCTCCCACTCTCTCTTCAATGGGCTTTTCCACCTTCTTTTTCTCCTCTCTCACTCCTGCTCCTGCCCCTGCTTCTACTTCTTCCTTTCTCTCTCTTCGCAATCCTGTAATTGGATAGCCCAATGTATTTATCGCTCTCGTCACCGTTGACAGCTTTATTGGCACCGCTCTTATCTTGTTCTCCTCCTCCAGAATATCCTCTACCGTTATCGTCCCGTTCTCTATCCTTTCACGGTATTTCTGTAGCCAGCCCGGTCCCCCCACTCTCTCCTCAGGTTCTTCTCTCTTTTCAACCAGTTTCTTCCCTTCTTCCCTCTCTTCCTCTTCCACTTCTGCTTTTGTTTCTTCTACTTCAGCCTTCTTCTCTCTTCGCAATCCTGTAATTTGATAGCCCATTGCATTTATCGCTCTCGTCACTGACGATATCTTTATTGGGTTCTCTCTCGTTTTATTCTCCTCCTCCAGGATGTCCTCTACCGTTATCGTCCCTTTCTCTATTCTTTCCTCGTATTTCAGTATCCAATCTGGCGCTCTCTCTATCCTTCCCATCTCATCGCCATCCCAATGTTTTTCTCATCATCACACTAAATAAAATATTTATGTATTATATGTAATTAAAAGAAAGCGTAATAAAAAATAAGGAAGGAGGTGATTTCAAATTCCCTGCGGAAAGAAGAGAAAGCTGGCAAAGATGCGGAAGCACAAGTTGAAGAAGAGGCGGAAGAGGATGAGGTATAAGAAGTGAGTTTGTAAGCTGCTGTTGCATGATTTCTATCTCTCTATCTTATCTTTTATATTATCTTTTATATTCTTTCTCGCTTTTTATTTTTCTCACGTCGTATTCATCGTATATACTTCCTACTATCTCCTCCAGAAGGTCCTCCAAGCTAACCAACCCCTTTGTTCTTCCTCCTTCGTCCACTGCAATAGCGATGTGGAATTTACCCTTCCGAAATTCCTTAAGAAGGTCATCCACTCTTTTTGTTTCCTGTACAAAATAAGGCGTTTTCATCAGTTCTTTTAGCGAAATATTTCTTTTATTTGCTTTTATCAGCAAATCCTTCGCATATAATATGCCCACGACATTATCCTTAGTGCCTTCGAATACCGGGATTCTTGAGTAGCCGTGCCTTTTTATTAGCTCTACCGCGGAATCCACACTTTGATTAGCTTCCAGGCAAACCATATTCTCCTTTGGTGTCATCACGCTCTTTACCTCGGTATAATCAAGCTTGAGCACGCCTACCATCATCTCTTTTTCATCCTCTTCAATTGCTCCATCTTCTTCTCCTATGTCCAGCATTGTCTTTACCTCCTCCTCGGAAAGCAACATTCTCTGCTGTATCTTCAGACCTGAAATCTTCTCAAAAGCGTTTGTAAGCATGGAACTGATTTTTATAACGGGACGCAATAAGAAGGTCAAAATCTCCAGCGGCTTGGAAACGACAATGGAAATCCGCTCGGCGTGGTGCACTGCAAATGTCTTGGGTATGATTTCGCAAAAGGTGAGGATTAGAAAAGTCATTACGCCTATCGCAATGCCTACGCCATAACCACCGAAATAGTCCATGGCGATAGAAGTAGCTATTGCGGACGCTGCTATATTTACTATATTATTCCCGATAAGCACGGTTGTGAGTAAAGCACCAGGCTCATTTACCAGTTTCTGGACTGTTTCAGCTCCTTTCACACCTCTTTTTAGCAACGACCTGGCTTTTATCCTTCCTATCCCAATCAGGGCGGTCTCAGAGCCAGAGAAGAATCCAGACAGAAGTAGTAGCACAAATAGAACTACAAATTTTACGATGAGCCACGACACCTCGTTATTGTTCCCTCCAAGTATATTTATGTTATAACTATTTATAAATCTATCGCAGGCATAAATAAAAAAGAGGGAAAGAAGAAAAAGAGAGCTAAAAGAAGGGCGAAGGTGGAGGAGTGAGATGAAGTATGAAGGAGCTAACAGAGGTAAGGGCGTTAAAAGAAGGTAAATATGTTGTTATAGATGAGGAGCCGTGCACGATAATGAGCATAACAACCTCAAAGCCGGGAAAGCATGGAGCGGCGAAAGCGAGGCTGGAAGGTTTTGGTGTCTTTGATTCGCAAAAAAGAACGGCGGTTCAGCCGGTTACTGCGAAGATGTATGTGCCGATAATAGAGCGAAGGAGTGGTCAGGTGCTCTCTGTTTTGGAGGATACCGCGCAAGTTATGGACCTGGGAGACTATTCAACCGTAGAAATTAAAATACCAGAGGAATTGAAGGACAAGGGGAGGATTGAACCTGGTAAGGAGATACCTTTTTTACATTATGAAGGAAAATACAAGATAGATATAAGATAGATATAAAATGAAAGGGGGTAGATGAAATGGCAGAGAAGAAGTTAATAGGGAAAATTACGCATTATTTCTCGAAGATAGGCGTTGCAGTGATAGAACTGAGTGATGATATAAAGGTGGGGGATAAGATAAGAATAGAAGGTGCAACAACCTCATTTGAGCAGGTTGTAGAATCAATGGAGATAGAGAACGAAAAGGTGGAAACCGCTACTGTCGGTCAGTCAATCGGGCTGAAGGTGAATGAGCGGGTAAGACTACATGATGATGTTTACAAAATAATGTAAGTCGAATAGAGAGATAAGGCGTTAAATTCCAAGAAGTGGATGGGATGAAAGCGAAAGAACGCGGGGGGATAAAAGTACGGGATATAATGGTAGAAGATGTCGCTTACGTTAGCGTGCCGGGAACGAGAGAGGAGTTTATGGAGATATGCAGGGAAAGATGTATCTCCGGAGTTCCGATTGTTAAAGAAGGAAAAGTAGTAGGCGTAGTTACGAGACAGGATTTGTTAAGAAAACCTGATGAGGCACAAATAGCGTTGCTGATGAGCAGGGACCCGATTACAATCAGTCCCGAAGCGACCATTGCAGAAGCGACGAGGACCATCCTTTCGCGAAAAATACGTCGTTTGCCCGTGGTGGAAGGAGATAAGCTCGTGGGGATAATAACAGTTGCTGATATCGTTAGAGAAATAGCGAAGATGGACTATAAGGAGCCCATAGGCGGTTACATAGGGGATAAGACCATAGCTACATGGGATGAGATGCCTTTATCAGTTGTAGGTCGAATAATGGAGCTTGCGGAGGTAAAAGCAGTTCCAGTGCTAAATTTGGAGCTCGAACTGGTTGGATTGGTAACAGACCGAGATTTGATAAATGCTATGGTAATAGAAGATGGAATGGAGCATTCAAACATATCTTTGGGTTCTGACGGGGATGAATGGACATGGGAGGGGATGAGAGATACGCTGAGACTGTATTATAATATATCGAAGATAAGATTGCCGGATAAGCTTGTAGGGGATGTAATGATAAAGGAAGTGGTTACAGCGACTCGTAATAGTGAGGTGGGTGAATGTGCAAGGAAGATGAGCGAAAACAGGTTCGACCAGCTTCCTGTTACCTCAGCAAGAGGGAAATTGACAGGCATGCTCCTCGATAGAGACCTTCTGAGGGTATTTCGATAAGGAGGGGTAAGGGGGAAAAAAATGAATTTTTTTAGTGGGCTTTTAAAGCAGAGAAGAACTCGGTATGAGATGAACGAGGATGAGAAATTTTATTTGATGAGCTGTTCTGACTTATTGGGAGAAATAATGTCTGTTATAGACGGCATAGTAGCCATGCATGACTTCTTCTGGGAAAAAATCGCAGAAAGCAAATATGAAAAAGTGATGAAAGAGTGCGGAAATGCTACGAAGACCACACTTAGCGAAGCGGAATATATTAAAGCGCCGGAGCGTTTTAAAGAGATGCATGGGCATCTTATAAAGGGGCTTAGATATTTTGAAGATTCTTATAATGAATCCCTGGTTTATTTAACAGACCGTCAGAGGGAGCATATAGCTAAAGCGATAGAATTAGCGCTGTTAGGGAGTGCAGAGCTCAGGGATGGGAACAAGCAGTGGGAGAAGATAAAGAACGAGGCGAAGATAGAGAAGTAACTCAATGCAAAATGCAAAGTGAAAACTGCAAAGTGAAAAATGAGAAATGACGAGTGCGGGTAATAGTAAAGAAGTGAAGAAAGATGAAATAGCAGAGCTTGCTCGTAGAAGGGGCTTCTTATGGCAGGCTTTTGAAATATACGGTGGTGCAGCGGGCTTCTATGATTACGGTCCCTTAGGCGCGCGGTTAAAAAGGCGAATAGAAGAGGAATGGCGAGATTTTTACACGAGGGAGGGCTTTTATGAGATAGAGACGACGAACATTGCACCGAGGGAAATATTTGAGTCGTCAGGACACCTGGAAAGCTTTGCAGACCAGGCAGTGGTGTGTAATCACTGCAAGAATTTTTTTCGTGTAGCGGAAGGTGTAAAAGTAAGTGAGAACTGCCCGGAATGTGGCGGCGAGCTTGAAGCGGCAGGCGAGTTTAACCTGATGTTCCAGACGAGAATAGGAGTGCCTAAAGGAGAAAGTGATAGTGGAGTTAAGAAAAGTGAAGGTTATCTGAGACCTGAGACGGCACAGGGCATCTTCCTTAATTTTCAACGATTGCTGAGATTCAACCGTGATAAACTGCCTTTTGGTATAATACAGATAGGGAAGGCGTACAGGAACGAGATTTCACCAAGAAAAAGTCTTATTCGACTGAGAGAATTTACGATGGCAGAAGCAGAGGTGTTTGTAGACCCGAAGGAGAAGAACAACCATCCGAGATTTGAGGATGTAAAGGATAGGATGCTGAGGATTGTTCCTGGTGAAGATGAAGGAGGAGAAGAAGAGGAAGAGAGCCTAGAGGAAGCAGTTAGAAGCGGAATAATTGCAAATGAGTATTTAGGCTATCACATAGCGAAGGTGGACGAGTTCTTAGAACGGATAGGAATTCCTCGTGCTAAAGTAAGGTTCAGGCAGCATCTTCGGGAGGAGATGGCGCATTATGCAACAGATTGCTGGGATGCAGAGTTCCTTAGCGAGAGATATGGGTGGATGGAGATAGTGGGAGTAGCGGATAGAGGGGATTATGACCTTTCAGCGCATGCATCGTTTTCGAATGCAGATATGAGTGTGCATACAGAGCCTGAAAAGATAATACCGCATGTGATTGAGCCTTCTTATGGAATAGACCGGATAATTTATGCGTTGCTGGAGAGTTCTTTTTATGAAGAGCAGGTGGGTAAAGAAAAAAGAAAAGTGCTGAGGTTAAAAAGTGAGATAACACCGATAAAAGCGGCTGTGTTTCCCTTGCTTAATCGCGATGAGTTGAAGAAAAAGGCGAGGGAAGTGTTTCAGAAATTAAGGGATGCGTCAATATTCGTTGAATATGACGATTCAGGCAGTATTGGCAGGAGGTATCGTCGTCAGGATGAGATAGGCACGCCGTATTGCATCACCATAGATTACGAAACGCTGGAAGACAATACGGTGACGATAAGGGAAAGAGACACGATGAAGCAGGTTCGTGTTCCGATAGCGGAAGTAAAAGATGTGTTGTTAAAAAGGGAATAGGCAATATGGTGGCATCGCTTCAGACTCCTATTGGCTATATACTTCTTGCTACGTTTGCAAAAAAGAATCGGGCTATCGGATGGCACAGAGGAAGGAAGTGAGGGGGGTGAAGGGGTGGTGAAGAAGATTTATATAATGGAGCAATATAATAATTAGGGGTGAAGAAGAATGGTACATAACCAATTACTTGAACGCATCACACTAAATCCAAAGGTTATGGCTGGGAAACCGGTCATTAGAGGGACACGACTTACTGTACAGTTCATTCTTGGTCTTTTAGCTCATGGTGCAACCATAGAAGAAATCCTCAAAGAGTATGAAGGGTTAACCAGAGAAGATATTCTTGCTTGCTTACTATTTGCCACGGAATCTCTTGAAAGCACCACCTTTATGCCCTTGCAGGTAGAGGCGGTTTAGATGCAGTTCCTTGTAGATGAATGCACCGGTCCTGCGGTTGCTTGGTGGCTACGTCAACGGAATCATGATGTGTTTTCGGTGTACGAGCAATCCCGAGGAGCGGACGATGGCAATATACTCCAAAGAGCAGTTGCTGAGAGCCGTATCCTAATTACGAATGACAAGGACTTTGGGGAACTCATCTATCGAGGAAAGAAACCACATAGGGGATAATCCTTCTACGTCTGGAAGACGAACGAACGGATAAAAAGATAGCAGTACTGCAACGCCTATTCGATCTGTACGCTGACCAGCTTACTGACAACTTTATTGTCGTAACAGAATCAACTGTCCGCTTTGCAAGCAAAAGCATTGATTGAGATAAACAAAGATGCATGTATCAGGGGTAGATGAGTAAAAAGAGAAATCTTTAAGTGCGATTGCCAAAAACGTTAAGGACGGCTTATGGTCTATGAGAAATTCAGGAAAGAGGTAGAACGGATACTGGAAGAAAAAGCGAAACCTGTTACATGGAACGAGATAAAGGAGAGCTCAACGAAACTAAAACAGAAAGCGCCGTATCATGTGTACGTGCAGAAGTTACAGGGTGACATCGGTCTGGTGCGGTTCAAGTCTGCACGTGAAAAGAAAACGGTTTGGGCGCTGAGAAAATGGTTTGAAGAGGGTAAGTTCAAGGAACTCTTGCCTGAGAAGGTGCGGTTTACGATTTTGTCTGCTAAAAAAGACCATGCGATTGCCGCAAATGAATACGGGGAACTGAAAAAGATTTATCCTTTGAAAACCGGGTTAAATAGATGGGACGTAATAGAAGCAGAAGTAGAAGCGTTCTTCCCCGAAGAGGACAAAAGACCGGAGAGTATAAGGATAAAAGGCGGAGAAATAGAAGATGTGCGAAGGATAGAGGATGAAGAAGCGCGGATAAGAATTGCGGAAAAAATATCGGAGAGTGGTGAATTCTTGCATACCGATGCATGGAAAGGGAAGACGCTGGGTATGACAAAGCCGAGATTCAGATGCTTTTACTTCTACGATTCCAAATGTCAGTTCTTTTGTGACCAGAGCGTTTGCGTAGGGCATGATATGGACGTGGAAGAACAAGGCGAAAGCGTAGAGATAAAAGGCGATAAGGTTTATTTCGTTTTAGAGGCGGTAGAACGAGCTAAAGGCGAGTTTATATGGGAAAAGAAGCACGTTGAATGGTGTATAAAGTCGGTGATTTCGTTGACTGATCCGAGGCAGAGGAGGTTAGTGTAAAATCGAGGCTGTAAAATCCAAAATCCAATGAGTTTTTTACCTGAAATCTTTTATAACCTTCGGAATTTTTTCTATCACGTCCGTAGCGAGCAACCCATATCCTTTCTCCTCCAATGCGAGATCTCCCGCAGCGCCATTTACAAACGCAGCGGCAGTTGCTGCCTTGAAAGGGTCAGAAGAGATAGCAAAGAACGCACCTACCAGACCTGCTAATACATCACCAGTGCCGCCAACCGTCATTCCTGCATTTCCTTTATTGTTTATCTTTACTCTAACACCATCTGATATAATATCGGTAGGACCTTTCATCAACGTAACAACCTTGTTTAGCCTTGAAAAATCGCATACAAAAGCCATCCGCTCTTCAAGCATATCTTCAGGAGGCACTTTTACGCTCCGTGCTTTACCGACGATGTCCATCTTCGAGAATTCACCTGCATGAGGAGTTACGATAACGAGCTTATCTTCTACTTCTATTGGCAAATGTAGCCCGTAGAATCCATCCGCATCTACTACCACTTTCTTATTAGCTTCATCTTCAATTATCATTCTCGTTGCTTTTTTCGTTTCCTCGTCTGCACCCAAGCCCATGCCTATCACCACGACGTCATGCTTTTTTATCAAATTTGATACCGTTGGCACGTCCTTCTCCACCAATATCTCGGAAGAAAGCGGTTGGACAATCAAGTTAGGCGATAAAGAAGAGATGGTGTCAGAAACGCTTTTAGGTGCTGCTATGGTCACCCAGTCCGCACCGGCACGGAGTGCGGCAAGAGCTGCCAAAGTAGGCGCGCCAAAGAAAGGACCTCCGCCTACTATTAACACACGCCCGTTATCCCCTTTATGACTCTTTGCGTTTCGTTTCATGACCAATCTCACGTCCCCAGGACCTGCCAACTTCTCCATTCCTTCAGGAATTCCTATATCAGCAACCACTAATTCACCGACATAATCCGCAGCATCCTCTTTTAGCAAGCCTCTCTTCGCTTTGTGGAACGTAACCGTGAGATTGGCTTGAACTGCTTTTTCCGCTTCGCCTGTATCGGGATTCAACCCTGAAGGAATGTCCACCGCAACGACAAATGCATTTGAGTTTGCTTTTGCAGCATCTATCAAATCTATTGCGGTTGATTCCGGCTCTCTTATCTTACCTTTTACGCCGGTTCCGAAGATCGCGTCTATTATCACATCTGAAGCGTTAAAAGTTGCAGAAGCTGTTTTTAAACTCGAGGAATCGGTTATTTCTTCTGTAGCATATCCACTCTCCTTTAGAATCCGCCAGTTTCTCTTAGTCTCTTCTGTTCTCAAGTCCTGTGAACGTCCGATTAACATTATTTTCACGTCAAATCCGTGCAAATGCCGCGCAGCAACAAACGCATCGCCGCCATTATTACCCTTGCCTGCTAATATCGTTACTATCACTGCGTTCTCCGCGCTTCTTACGTTCTCTGTAAACCGCTTCTTTATCTCAGCAGCAAGGTGAGCACCTGCATTTTCCATCAGTTGTAGAGGAGAAAGCCCGAAGAATCTGCAGTTCTCGTCCAGGGCAGCCATCTCCTCCGGTGTTATGTATTCTTCTGTATTTCTCATTTTTAGTCATTCCTCTGAATATTCTTTGCTCGTGTAATCATTTAATTCTTTTTCAGAGTAACTAAGCATAATTTTAAAACGTGCCCTCGATAATCCTTACCCATTCATGCATTTTTATCCTCTCGATTTCCTTCATAATTCTATCATCAGCCTTAATCCTCTCCAAAACTTCCTTTATCACCCTCAACTTCTCCTCTTCCGACTTCAAACCCTTAATATCCCGTAGATAAGACTCAACCAATCCAAGAAGATCGGTTTTCAGCCCTTCCTTGAAATAAAGTTCATAAACCAAGCAATCTATAACCTCACCAACGAACTCAATTAATTCTTTCTCCTCCTTCCTTCTCTCTTCTCTCTCGTTTAGAAAAAGCATGTAATCAACAAGATAAATTAGAACTCTCTGCTTTTCTTTCAAAATATTTTTAATTGGCAATCTCTTCCAGTCATCAGGATACAATCCCACTCTGCTACGCCTAATCTGATTTAATACCCACTTCGCAAATTTAGAATTTACAATCGCTAAAAGATACTTCAGGTCAAGTTTCTCGGAAATCTTCTCAAGTTCCTCCCTTGGCTTCTTATTAAATTTACTAATGCTGCTTTTTATACTTCTGTTATCCACGCCTCTTAATTCGTAAAAAGGAACTGCAACTGTAATACTATGATTACAAACAAATTTGTCGCCATCATAAGTAGCTCCGCTCATTCCACCTATTAATAATTTCTCAGGCTCATATAGCTCTGGAAATGTAGGTCTCCTAACTTTATCAGGCACTCTTCCTGTTCCCCACTCTAGGTATCTAATCCTTTCAACTCTATACCGACCCACATCTTTTCCTTCCACATATTTTTTGTTGTGAATGGAAGAATAGGCGTCAGAAATCAAATCATCTTTCTCAAATTCTCCTCTTACTGTCTTTTCATCTGCATTCAAAACCATTCCCACGCTCAAATAACAAATATCCCCAAACAAAACAGCATTTTCAATTTTCAAAAATCCCGGATTGTAATCCCATCTGAAAATTTCTCTGCCACTATCCTGCGGTAGTGTTGCCAAATATTCGATATTTCCAAATTTTTCTGAATGCAATATCCTCTTCACTTCCCCTTTTTCTTCACTTTTCATCAAACAGAAAATCGTGTTTTTCACCGTAACGCCCTCAAATATATAAATATCAGGAATAAAATCAATTTGAAAGAGTCTGATATTATCAATAACCCAATCCTGACATTTCTCTGCATATTTAGCGGTTTCAAAAGAATTAGATACTATAAAACTCATCAGCCCTTTTTCTCTTAGCAAATTAACCCCTCGCTCAATAAAAGCGATGTAAATGTCCCATTTCTCCCATAAAGACTCGTAATCCATCTTTTCCAAAAAGTATCGGAAATCCAAATAGTTCCAATCAAGGTATGTTTCCTCAAAATCTGCCCTCATGTAAGGCGGATTCCCTATAACCACATCAAATCCTCCGTTTTCAAAAATTTCCGAGAACTCCATAACCCAATGAAACGGCTTTAATTTTCTCAGTTCATCTAAGGTAATATCCTTCTTGTCTTCCTCCTCTCCTATTTTTATGTTCTTACCCCGGATTCCCTCAAGCAACTTCTCATCTAACTTCTCATTAAATTCCCTCGTGAGGCTCTTTATCCCTTCCCTAAGCTTTATCGCCTCTTTTCCCGTCGCTGTTCTGTATTTCCTCACCAATCCATTCCTTTGTCTGAACAGAACGAGAATAGAATCCTCAGCAAAATCATCCAACCTGTGAAGCCTTTCTGTCAAACTTTTCCATACCACTCTCTTACCTTCCTTCGTCCTTATTCTTGTTTTTATTTCCGCTACTTTATACGGTTCTACATACCCTACCAATGAGTTTCCACACCTTATATTGAAATCAATATTAGGCAATGGCTGAACATCTTCTTTATTGCTAAAAGTCTCTGCGAGCGCTAAAAATAATCTCAACTTGCATATTTCTATTGCTCCTTCTAAAATATCCACGCCGTACAAATTCTCCGTTATAATGTGATTTCTTATCTCAAAATTGCTCCAATCCAAAATTCCTTTCTCCCTCAATTTACGGTAAATCCTCTCCAAAACAACCATCGCATCCACTAAAAAATGCCCGCTTCCTACCGCAGGGTCTATTATTTTTATATCTTTAATGAAGACAAAGGCATCCTTTAATTCCTCTTCAATGCCTTTTTTAAAAATATCTTCTATCTTCTTATATTCAATTCCAAATTTCTCGCTTGCTCCGTCCAATATGAAAGGGTGGATTGTATTTTTGCAGATGTAAGTGGTTATTTCCTCTGGTGTGTAAACCGCTCCTAAACTCTTTTTATTTATGCTCTTCTCAAAAATATATCCCAACACTTCTGGATTTAATTTGTTCACCTCTCCGCTCCGCTCATCCACCGTCCATTCCTTGCATTCCAACAAATTCAAAATCGGAATATTTCTCTCATCACTTGAAATTGGATATATCATAGCTCTGTAAAACGCATCATTCGGAATTTCTATGTTCTCTCCGTATTTCGCTTCAACTTCAGTTTCGAGAAAAAGTCCTCCATTTAGATAAGGTATATCTCCAATCAACTCTTCTGTCTCTTTGCTCCTCTCTTCAGGCTTAACGCAAAGCCCTTCAAGGAATAAAACCGTCAAAAAATCTCTATAATAGTTCTTGCCCTCTCTTTGAATCTGATTGAACTTGTCTATCAAATAATTCTCATTTTCATCCAACAACCTTTTCTTCTGTAAAAACCACAAAAACATCATTCTTTCTAAAATAAGCTTTACATAAAGTTCTCTATCTGCTTCATCCGCTATTCCTTTTATTTTCCTGTAAATATACTGCTCAGTTTCGCAATATAACGCATAGAATTCTTTTACAAACTCACTCCTATCAAATAATTTTTCAATGCTCTTCAAATCGTTATACGCCATCCCTTCCAACTTCCTTAGAAATGCTATCTCTATCTCATCTCTCTTCTTCCTTAATTTCAAAATTTTATCCTTTCCCTCATCGTATTTGCAAAATATAAACTCCGATAAGTCAGCTTTAACCAAAAACATATATTCCACGAAAAGATTCTTGAACTCTGCATCAAATTCTTTTATATCTTCCGTTGAGGTGTATTTTATCGAAACAAGCACCGTGCCATCTTCAGAAATTTCAAAATGGGCGTATTTTTTCCCTTCAAAGTATTCAGGCACAATATCCGTTGTGGTTCTCCGAAAACCTCTTTGCTCAAGGAACTCAATAATTTCTCTAAATTCTCTTCCCTTCTTGAACACTTCTGCATTCATGCACACCAACCAATAACCTTATAGTTTAGGTCTTTTTCTGTTCTTATCCCACCAAAATACGTGTCAGGTGCAACAGACAGGTAGTTCTCATAAAAATCATTTAACACCTCTATTATTTTCTCAGGCGAATGTTTTCTCAAATCATCTCTTTCAAGATTTATTTCTCCTCGCAAAAACAGTTCCTTAAGTTGTTTTACTTCGTTACTTCGTAGTTTCATGCTCTCATATATCTGTTTTATCCTTAACAGTCCATTTCGCTCTTCTTCACTTTCTCCAATTCTTCTCTGACCTGCTAATCCTCTTAAATGCCTGACTATTTTCTTGTGTAAACCTTCAAATCGTTGTATTTGCCCCTGTCTTAAGGGAGTAAACAATTTCTTATACTCCGTAAATGTCCCCTCCGCAAACGTCTTGTCCAACTCTATTATTCTCCTTTTCAGCTCTATAACTTCTTCTTCGCTCAACTCCACAATTTGTTTCCCTTCATCAACATCAGCAAGTGATAATATAGTGTCCATTCCGAGTTCTTTATATTCATCACCTTCTAAACTCACCACAAAATTCCTCATCTTTTCCTTCCTCACTTCATCATATATCCTGTATACCCGCAGAATTCGTGAGTTTTCTAAAATGGTATAATATGGGATACCGTCTAATTCCTTTTTAAGTTTCTCAAATTCTTTCTCTCCTATCCCCAATTCTATTAGTTTTGAAATTATCCGCATCTTTTGGATTGTCTCCACATCCTCACCATAAACCTCTGCAATCTTAAAATCCTCACTTCTGTAATTTATTTCAAGTTTTGATATATCTGTTTCCTGCCTTACATTTTTTATAGCTTCTCCTATTGTATCAACCGCTGTTTCCTCCTCTTCGCTTAATATCTGCATCTCCTTCGCCAATAGGTTCTTAACATCTTCTATTTTGTCCCATAACTTACTTAACAACTTTAACAGTTCCTCTAAGTCTTTGTTCGGGAAGAAATTATAAACAGCAATCTGTTTTTCCGAACCTATTCTATTTACCCTGCCTACTCTTTGAACAATTCTCATCGGATTCCAGGGGAGGTCATAATCAATTACTATTGATGCATCCTGGAGATTCACACCCTCACTCAACGCATCTGTGGAGATAAGCAAGTTTATCTCTTCTTCTCCCTCTTTTACCTCATATTCATTAGCAATTGGTGCAAATCGCTTCATTCGCCTTTCCTTAGTCTCAGTATCCACTTCACCCGTCACAATCTCAGTTTTTACTCTTCTAAACGCAGGTGAAGACTGCTTTTGTATCCATTCATTAATCTCTCTCAGAAGGTAAGTTGCAGTATCTTTGAACTGTGTAAATAGTAGAACTTTGGGTATATCTCCGCCATTTCCTATTAATTCGTTTAGAATAATCTTTAAACGTTCAAGTTTCGGGTCTTTATATTTTTCTACCGCTGGCTCAATCCTCACTCTCTCTATCTTCTTTATATACTCTTCAATCAATTCCAAATCTTTTGTCGCTTTCTCTTTCAGCGCATTTACGTCTATCTCAAATCGCTCTTTCTCTTCCTCTTCAGCCTCTTCTCTCTCCTCCGACAAAATTAGACTTACCTCCTCTGCTTCCTCTATTTCATCTTCTTCCCTTTTACCATACCTCCTCTGCCATTCCATTTTTATTTTCTTTAAGTCCACTCCTGATTCCAATAGTCCTAAAAGGAACTGCTCTTTTTCTTTTATTCTACGCACAGAGCGGTCAAACGAGTATACACTGCTTTCCATTCTCTTCAACAACAATATTTTCATTAACGCTCTGAGACTGTCCTTTCTTTTCTCTTCAATCAAAAAGAGGTCAATATATGGATATTCCAACTTTTGGAGAAAATCTGCCAAGTCTGAATACAAATCAATATATTCATCGTAGTATTTTTTCAACTTTTTGTCGTATAATATTCGCTTTATTGTTGGGTCTTGGAATACTAACGGTTTACCGTTTATTTTTGTCCCTTTATAAAGCGGGGAATCACGAATATACGTTCTTGTTCTCAATATCATCAAATCGTCTAAAATCTCATTTTTTATTTTCTTCACGACTTTTTTCAGCTTTTCTCTCAACTCTTTATTACCCGGTGTATTTTTCAACTCCTTTTTTATCTTTTCGTAATCGTCAAATAACGTTACATTTTTCCCTTGTCTGCTTAAATCCCGTAAATCTCGGTCTAAGAAAATCTTGAATATGTTAAGCAAATCTGAGATACTATTATTTAGTGGTGTTGCTGACAGCAAAACGAACCTGTTTCTAATCCCTTCTTCTACTCCTCGTCCTGATTCAATCTTATACGATACTTTCTTTTTCAAATGATGCACATTCTTCCATGCATTTGTATTCTCATCTTTAAATCTATGCACTTCGTCAATCAATACAATATCAAAGTCATCCGCCAATCTCCTTAAAGATTCTTCCTTCAGCCTTGTAAATTTGGAATAGGAGATAATGCGTATTTTCCCTATCTCTTTACCTCTGGTTTTATCAACCAAATTGAAATAGAATTCACCGTCAATGAAATTCATAATGCAATTCATGAAGAAATTACGCATCAGAACATCGTCTCTCCATTGCTTCTTTAAGTGTGCTGGAACTATAAGTAAAGCAGCTTTCCCCCTTTCCTTCCATTTCTCTCTCAAAGTATCATCCCAAAAATCTATCTTGCCATAGAACAGGTCTTTAATAATCTGAGTGCCGATGAAACTTTTCCCCAATCCTACAGAATCTGCAATAAGAGCACCATAAAATTTCTTTATTTTGTTTTCAGCGTTTAAGACCCCAATTTCTTGGAATAACGCTAAAATCCTCCTCTCTTTTGTTAAATCAACCCTGCCATCCAAAAGTTCGTATGCTAAAATCTTTAATAACTCCTCAGGCGGTAAATACGTCCCCCACCTAATTATTTCTTCTTCCAATATACCAGAGGATTTGATAACACTTATTAAATCTTCTTTAAATGGTATAGCCTCATGTTCCCAAATATCATCAAACCATCTCACCAGTTCTTCAATAACCGGAGGTTGTCTTTCAATAATATTAAGCTCAACATTTTCTTCCATACCTGGTCTTGTAAAATTACTTGAACCCACTATTGCAGTTTGATTGCTACCCCTAAATATGTATAACTTTGGGTGAAATTTGCCCTTATTAAATATTTTTATATCAGCTCTGTCTTCAGCGATTAAATCATGAAAGTCTCGGATTTTTCTTTTTTGATCTTCATCGCTCAGTTTAGAAATGTCTTCTAATATGTTTTCTTTGATATTATTGACGATTGCCTTTTTATATTGTTCATCATAACCTCTTGAAATCTCTTCTTTCGTTGCCACTGTGGTTTCATCTCCCATGATTATTTGCAAATTCTCAATATTCTGCATGTCTTCTTTTACTAAGTTGTAGCCATCTACGTAAAAGTAGCCAGTTGCAAATTTGGCAGTTTTAGTCTCTTTAATTAGCTCTTTTATTTTGTTTGCTAAGGCCGTTTCAGGAGTCCTGTTATCTAATATATTAACATTGTTATCCATGTTTATTCATCTGGGAATAAAATTATGTATGTGTTTATTTTATATAATTCTTATTGTTCGGTTCAGCCCTTCAACATCTCCCTAACCACATCCACATCCGCATCCACCTCTTTTGGCGCCTCGCATATCTTTATCACGCGTTCCGTGTCCTTCAACAGATGCCCGGTATTAATGCAGACAATCATCTCATCCCTTTCTATTTCGTTCATTGCTACTAATTTCTTTAGCAGAAGTTATTTATATATTTAACATCTTTATTGTTGATAGAAATGGGAGAGACTGAGTTAAAGATTATGATTCCTGAAAGGATTAAGCAAGAGTTCCCACAGGTTGACTGGTCTAAGATTGCCGAGAGAGCGGTGCTTGAGGAGTTCCGGAAGCTTGCCACAATCAAGTTATTTGATGAATTATTTAAGCACAGTGAGCTAACAGATGAAGATTGCTTGAGATTGGGTAGGGAAGTAAACAGAGCTGTAAGGTTGAGGATAGAGAAAGAATTATCAACGTGGAGATAGAAAAGGACAGCTTATGAAACTGGTTGTTGATGCTAACATAAACTAATCCAAATATCGGCTCATCAAGCTTTCAAGCTCTTTTGTTTTTACATCCCCTTCAACATCTCCCTCACCACATCCACATCCGCATCCACCTCTTTTGGCGGTTCGCATATCCTTATCACGCGTTCTGGGTCTTTCAATAGATGCCCGGTGGTAATGCATACAATCCTCTCATCCCTTTCTATTTCGCCCATTGCGACCAATTTCTTCAACCCGGCGATAGAAGCCGCACTTGCAGGCTCCACACCTATGCCCTCCAATCTTGCGAGCATAAGCTGCGCTTCCGTTATCTCATCGTCAGTCACCGATTCCGCAACGCCATCTGAGTCCCTGATAGCAGTTAAAGCCTTTGCCGCATTCACCGGATTCCCTATCCTTATCGCCGATGCAATCGTTTCTGGTTTATCCTCCGGTATCATCTCCGGTTTACCGTCTTTAAAAGCGTTTACTATTGGCTTCGCACCCTCTGCCTGAATGCCAGTCATCTTTGGAATAGAATCAGCAATGCCCAATGTACTCAACTCCGAGAACCCTTTAAAAATCGCACTTATGTTCCCTGCATTCCCGACCGGTAGAACAACCCTGTCAGGAACTTCCCATTCGAGTTTTTCCGTAACTTCGAACGCTATTGTCTTCTGACCTTCCAACCGGTAAGGATTCACGGAATTCAACAAGTAAAGGTTCTCTTCCTCGCATAACACACGAACAACGCGTAAAGCATCGTCAAAATTACCTCTTAGCGAGAATACCTTTGCACCGTGCATCATCGCCTGTGCTACTTTCCCTAATGCTACTTTTCCCTTTGGCAGCAGAACGTAGCACGGAAAACCGGCTTTTGCCGCAAAAATCGCAAGCGATGCGGAAGTATTGCCCGTAGATGCACATGCTACGCCTTTCACACCCAATTCCACCGCCTTCGTTACTCCTACGGTCATCCCCCGGTCTTTAAACGATCCTGATGGGTTCAGTCCTTCGTGTTTCACCCACAAATCATCAATGCCGATGGATTCAGCGAGTCTATCGCATCTGTACAAAGGTGTATTCCCTTCGTTTATCGTTACAGGTTTTGTTTCTTGTTCATCGAAAGGCAATAAAACACGATATTTCCACACGCCTTCTCCTTTCGCTTTAACCACCCGCTCCGTATCTATTGCCGAATAATCGTATTTTATATCCAGCAAGCCATCGCACTTTCTGCACGTATATACTACGTCTTCCTTAGAGTAGCGTGCCCCGCATCTTATGCATTCTACTTCGTATTCTCGCATGGCAAAACTCCCTATCAGTGGTATTAATGGAGATGTAATAAGAATATAAAGGAAGGTTTTAAATAAAAATCGAAAAAGGGTTGTAGAGAAAAGTGGGGACGTCATAGTTAAGGAGGAATAATGGATATGAAACTGGAAAGAGAAGAGATTTTAAGTGCAATATATCATTGTGTGAAATGCAAATTATGCAGTATTTCGAGTTTTCATCCAACCGAGGAATGGTTACCGTTATGCCCAAGCGGGCGATTTTATGGCTATCAGGCATTCTATGCACCCGGTAGATTGGAGATTTTTAGAGAAATATTGGAAGGTGAGCTATCAGAGCCTACGGACGGATTATTGAATGCGGTCTATGCATGCACGCTATGCGGGGCGTGTTATGAGAAATGCAAGCAGATAACAAGTGTGGAAATACGGTTGCCGGAACTGTTTGAGGAGCTGAGGGAGGAACTGGTAAAGAAAGGGTGGTTTCTTGACGCTCATAAAAACATTGCGGAAAAGATAAAAGAAACGAGAAATGCGTATGGCGAGAAAGATATGTATAAATACGAATACGAAGCGAACTCGCTCCACGGGGCGGATGTTCTCTATTTTATCGGCTGCACTGCTCGCTACCGCGTGCCGGAGATTGCCGATTCTATGTTACAAATCTTTGATAAGTTAAGGATAAAATATCAGGTAATGGAAGACGAATGGTGCTGTGGCTCGGTTTTACTCAGAACAGGACAGGTAGAAGATGCGAAGGAGCTTATGGCACACAACATAAAAGAGATAAAAGGGAGTGGTGCGAAGACCGTTGTTTTCACATGCCCCGGATGTTTAAAGACGTTCGAGAAGGATTATCCCGATATGGATGTCGAACTGGTGCATTCCACGCAGTTCTTAACACGATTGGAAAATATAAAGGTGAAGAGGTTGGATATGGAAGTAGCTTATCACGACCCCTGCCATCTGGGTAGGGATTTGGGTATATACGAAGAGCCGAGGGCGGTTTTAAAAGAAGTGGCGGATGTGAAGGAAATGAAAAGGGAAAGGGAGCAAGCGTGGTGCTGTGGCTCCGGCGGTGGTGTGAAGTCGGCTTATGGCGAGTTTGCGTTGTGGAGTGCCGGCGAACGAATAAAAGAAGCGAAGGAAGCGGGTGTTGAAGCGCTTGTGAGTGCATGCCCGTTCTGTAAAAGGAACTTGAAGGAAGCGGTGGAAAAAGAAGAAATGAAAGTTTTTGATGTTGTGGAACTTGTGAACAGGAGTCTGGCTCAGAACAAATAAATCCCTGATATGCTACACTTATTATTCATTTATTGCAATAGGTAAAGCTATGAATAGATTGGAGATAATATTGACAAACCATGCAAGATTTAAGTTGTGGGTATTAGAGCAGCATGGGTTTAGATTCACCGAAGACCAGATAAAGGAGGCTATCAAACATCCAGATTTTACTAAAGACGCAAGATTTAATAGATTTTCGGCGCATAAAAACTTGAATGACCTTACACTAAGGATTATATATGAGGAAAGAGATAATATTATTATGGTAATGGTCGTAAGGAGGGGAAGATATGAAAATTAGATATGATAAGGATGTAGATGCAATGATGATAATCCTATCAGATAAGAAGTTAGCTTATGAAAGCGAAGTGGAAAACATCGTAATTGGGTTTTCTAAGGATAACGAACCAATATGGTTAGAGATATTAGATGTCACCAGAGATTTCCTGCCTAAATTAAACAAAATCACAAAATAAATCCTCATCCACGAATCTTTCATTCATTCAACGAAGATATGCTTCATCCAGTATAAAATAGACATAAGATAATAAAAGTGTTTTGCTATCTCGGAAAATGTTAATAAAGTCTGTGCAAGCGATAGTAGGGGAAGAGAATGCGACTGACGACAGGGCAATCTGCGCTTCTTATTCGAGAGACCAGCACTGGCACTTTGTTCCTCCAAGGAATCCGGCTTATGTCGTGCGACCTGCGAACAAAGAAGAAGTGAGGAAGGTTTTAATGCTTGCAAACGAGGAGAAAATACCGGTGATACCTTACAGCACGGGCATAAATGTAAGGGGATTGACAATTCCGGTCTATGAAGGCAGTATTCTGTTAGACCTGTCGAGGATGAACCGCATCGTGGAAATAAATCCTGCGATGAAGACTGCGACCGTGGAACCTGGCGTGACTTTCGGGATGCTCCTTGAGAAGACGAAAGAATACAAATTGAGACCTGCATTCCCTGATGCGCCGCTTACAGTAAGCGTATTGGTAAATTATTACTTGCGGGGGATATATCAAACTGCGGCGGCGGATGGTCATGACCACACATTGTCGTTTGAGATGGTACTTCCCAACGGAGAGCTAATAAAAACAGGCTCACGGTCTCTTTCCGAGATGCCCTATTTCAGATATGGTGTGGGTCCTGACTTCACCGGTGTTTTCTGCGCTCATCCCGGCACGTGCGGTGTGGTGACCGAATTGACAGCAAAGCTTTACAGGTTGTACGATAACAGAAAAGTTTACTTCATTGGATTTGACGACGTGAGCAGACCAACGAAATTCATTTACAATTTGATGCATGACGAATTAGCTGCAAGTATCCGGTTAGTGGACAATCAGAGCTGGTTGAAAGGTATCTGCGGCACTTTTGATTATTCTTATGCGGAACTTCCAAAGTTCGTGTTATGTGTATTGGTGGAAGGAGTGGATGGAATATTTGAGGCGAAGGATAAGTTAGTGGTCGAATACATGAAAGATGCGGGAGGCGAAGTATTAGATTTCCCGGAAGAGTTCAAAAGGACCTTCGAGGAAGAGAGTTTAGGAGGTGCGGAGAAGAGCTGCATGGTATTTGGCTTAAGAGGTAATTACCATTGCATAGGGCTCTACGGACCTTTGACGCTGGCTGCGAAATATTATGAGCTGCATGAAGCGACTGCATTGGAGGTTGGGATACCAGAGGACCATGTTCATTTCTATCTCGACCCGATTTATAGTTTCCACGGTCAGCTTTGTTACGTTGAGCTTGATATATTTTACGATGGCAGCGATTTGGAATTCGGTGAGAAGCTGCGGAATTATAATGAGATACAATTCCAGAGGTTGCTTGACATAGGTATCTATGGCTGGTTCAGACCTTATGCGGGGATAATACAACCGACAGTGGAGAGAATAGGGTATCTTGGAGAGGTCTGGAAGAAGTTCCTCAAGGTTTTGGACCCGAATGAGATAATGAACAGGGGAAAACTATTCTAACAAACTTTCTTTGAAAAAGAAAGTTTGATCAAAGAAACATTTAGAAGGGTTTTTCTTTTCCGTAAACGCTTTTCTTTTTAATAAAGAAAAGGGTTTAGTAGATGTGAGAATCATTTATGCACGAGCAGAGGATAAGGAAAGCAGAAGATGCGGATTTGCAAGAGATTATACGAGTATGGAAGAGTAACATAAAAACGATAAATACAGCTTCGGATATCGCTGATTTGTTCCATTCTTTCAAGAAATATTTCTTTGTAGCAGTCGCTACGTCGGCAGACACAAGCTTTGAGGATAGGGTCATTGGTTTTGTCGGTGGCGCTATAAGAGGCGGGCATGGGCATATATCCGGGATTGCTGTGGATAAGGAATATAGAATGAAAGGAATTGGAAAGGATTTGTTGAAAGTGGCAGAGCACGAATTTATCGCTAAGGGGTTCGATAAAGTCACGCTGGAGGTCAGGAAAAGTAACAGGGGTGCAATAGGATTTTATGAAAAACATGGCTACAAATTTTTATATATCGTAAAAGGCTATTATGCGGATGGTGAGAATGCAATAGTGTATGAGAAGAAGATTTAATTCTTGCTATTTGTACAACTGATGTAAAAAACCACGAGAGGTCACAAGAAACCTTTTCTTAGAAAGAAAAGCTTTACCAAAAGAAGATATTTGTTTTTCTTTTAGCACTGTGGGGCTCTGCCCCACGACCCAGCAAGCCCTGTAAGGGCTTAGTTTTCTTTTTGTAAAAGAAAAAGTGTTGTGTAATCTTGTGGTTACAACTTCTGTTCCAACTCCAGCGCACCCACTGGGCAGATGTTCACACAAGCTTTACAGCTATCGCATTCGTCATCCTTTATCTCTATCCACATCCCTATCAAATTCATTGCCTCCGTGGGACATACCGTAACGCATGCACCACAATATCCACATCGGTATCTATCTATTTTCATCATCTTTATGTTTCCTCCTCAAATATCTGTCCCTCAAATGTGCTGACCTCAGTGTCTTCCTCCAGCCATGCGTCCTGTGGCAAGCCCGCTTTCCAGCATGTCTGGCATAGAAACTCCTCCGACGACCAATTATACTCGGTAGCCACCTGAGGGAGCAAAAGCCCTTGATATATTCCCCTCTTTACGATTAATCCATGCCTGCCTACTTCTATTTTCTCTGGCAAGTCTTTTGGCTTCTCTTTTAACACCTGAGGCATTGTGAGTACCGTGAGCTCAATGGTTACCTCCTTAAACTCCTCCGTCGTTACAGGTGGAAACCGTGGGTCGCTAACTGCCGCGGATATCGCCGCATCTATAATTGCATCTTTCAGCTTGAATACAGGATATGGATAGCCAATACAGCCTCTTAGATTTTCGTGTTTATTCAACGTGACAAAAACACCCCTTTTTTCTTCAAAGAGCGCAGGCAGGTCATCAGGCGCTTTTAACTTCGTGTTCTCTCTTAAGTATTTCTCTATTGCAGCTCTTGCAAGCTTCAATCCCTCTTTTCCTTCTTCCTCCGTTAGCATTGACATAGCATGCTTTTTCATTGTCGTTTTCAATTTAAATAGTTTATGAATTTGGTAAAATCATGCGGGGGGCAGGATTCGAACCCGCGAACCCCTACGGGAGCAGATCTTGAGTCTGCCACCTTTGTCCACTCGGTAACCCCCGCTTCGCTATGCGTTATATTATAGATATTACCTACTTATTTTTAAGAAATTATGAAAGAATCAATGAGCAGTGTGGACATAGCAGCTATCGTTATCGAACTACAAGAGCTATTAGGGGCAAGAGTCGTGAAAGCATATCAACCGGGTAAAGAAGAAATAAGGCTAAAACTTCATCATAAAGAAAAAGGCGGTGCTGATTTGATTATCGAAGCCGGGAGAAGAATTCACCTCACTAAATATAAGCGGGCATCACCGCGAATGCCTTCTAATTTCGCAATGTTCCTCAGAAAGCATCTCGGCGGTGGTAGGATATCACAAATACGGCAACTCGACTTCGACAGGATAGTAGAGATAACGATAGAAAGGTGGGATAAAAAACTCAGTTTGATAGCGGAGCTGCTTCCGCGGGGGAACATTGTGATTATTGATGAAACTGAGATGATCACGCTGCCATTGAAGCGAAGGAGCTTTTCGTCACGGAAAATAAAAGTAGGTGAGACGTATGAGCGACCCCCTTCAAGAGTGAATCCATTGGAAATGAGCGAGTATGATTTAACGAATCTCTGCAAACAGGAGGGTAAAGACGTGGTCAGGGTTCTTGCATCAGAGTTGAGTTTAGGCGGATTATATGCGGAAGAAGTGTGTGAAAAGGCGGGGATAGCCAAAAAAAAGAAGGTTAATGAACTCGCTGCAAGCGAAATAAAAGCCATTCATGCGGCAATACTCGCTATATTCGAGCCGATAATAACGAATGACAAATCCAGGTTGAGAGCGCACATCGTGACAGAAGGAAAAGAAAAAGTGGACGTTCTTCCTTTTGAGTTGAGCAGCTATGCGAACAAAGAAAAAGTGCCTTTCTCCTCTTTTAATGATGCGGCTGATGATTTTTTCATCACGCAAATAGCAGAAGACGTGGAAGAGAAAGCGAAGACCGAACACGAGAAGGAGGTCGGGAAGTATGAACGGATTTTGAAAGAGCAACTCGATGCGCTTCACAAATTCCAGCTAAAAGAGGCAGAAAGCATAAAAAAGGGCAAGTTGATTTACGCACGATATACCGATATAGAGGAGAGATTGCTGGAGATGGATGAAAAAAAAAAAGTTGTCAGTTTGACGCTACCGGACACCGATGTTCAGCTTGATATTGATACTTCGGTTTCTCTACACAAGAATGCGGGTGCGTATTATGAGAAGGCGAAGGTGTTCAGGAAGAAAAGAGAAGGGGTGGAGCGTGCGATAGCTGCGACGACGGAGAAGATAAGAACGGAAAAGGAGAAAGAGGTTAGCGTTGAGGATACGTTGATGCCAAAGAGGAAAGAAGTCAGGAGAGCAAAAGAGGAGTGGTATGAGAAGTTTAGATGGTTCGAGACTTCAGATGGGTTTCTTGTGGTAGGCGGAAAAGACGCAACGACAAATGAAATAGTGGTGAAGAAGTATATGGACGCCAATGACCTTTTTTTCCATACGCAGGCGGAGGGTGCACCGGTGGTAATAGCGAAAACAAGCGGTAAGGACGTTTCCGCGGATTGTCTGAGCGAAATAGCGCAATTCGCCGCTTCTTATTCTAATCTCTGGAAATACGGGTTCTATGAGGGCGAATGTTATTGCGTTACCGGCGAGCAGGTGAGTAAGACACCGCCGTCTGGTGAGTATATAAAGAAAGGAAGTTTTGTGGTAAGGGGAAGGAGGAAGTATTTCAAAGCGGCGTTAGGGTTGTGTATAGGTATCGAAAAGGATAAAAGCAGGCTGGTTGCATGCCCTTCTTCAGAGTCGCAAAAGAAGAAACTGGATATTTTCGTCGAGCTCGAGCCCGGTGGCGATTTGGAAAAGAACGAGCTTTCAAAGGAAATTGTGAATTTCTTTGTTGATAGTGCGAAAGACGAAAAGAAAGGGGAAATTAAGCAAATAGTAACACAAGAGAAGGTATTGAGCTTTCTGCCGCCTGGGAAGTCGAGGATAAAAGGGTTTTATCCACTTCGGAAATAGAATTTACTTAAAGAAGCGCATAGATTAAGCCTGGACGAGCTGGAATATGAGCTTTGCAGGGTTTGAAAGAAAGGGTTGGCGTCCTATCGCGACCACGTGAACTGTCGGTGCCGATGTCGTAGGTTGTGTAAATGATCCTGTCACACATACATACTATCAACATGCTCAGGCGCATCAGGGTGCAATATATTATTCAGACACCACTCACAATATTGCACAGACCATTTCGATTCAACCGTACACGGTCTCCCAAACTTGTCACGACCGTTATAATATACCAACGCCGTAACCTGTATGACATGACCCTCCTCATTACACCGGATGCATTGCCCTTCCCCCGGGTCTAATTTGAACCCCACTTTTTTTATTAATTCTTCAACTTCTTCAGGTGGCTCTTCACACATTTTAAAATGTCCTCTTCCGAAAGGTTGGAATGGAGATGAACCTTACATCAAACGTTACAGTATAAAAAGCTTTCGGTCAATTATATATATTATGAAAGATGCCAAGTCGAAAAATCAAAATACCTCTCCCGCCAGACCCCTTTAGGTCTTTTTTGGAGTTAAGAAGTGGTTGAGTTCCTTGTCCCTGACTTCCCCATCCCTCTCCCCTTCCACGGCGAAGAAGCGGAAGAAGAAGCGGAAGCGAAAGAAGAAGAACATGCGCGGAAGGGTATGGCTTGATGTTGAAGTGAAGAAAAAGAAGGACTTGTAGAAACCTTGCTATCTAAAGGTCGAGTTAGCGTGCGCATGACATCCTCTCAATATATCTCTTCAACATCCTATCCTGCAAAGCACTATATTTAAAAAGATAACTTCTAATAATCACCCACCGAAGTAAAAAAGTATATTAAAGGGGGAAAAGAGAAGTGGCAAGAGTGAAGTTGAGCGGTGCGGAGATCGTGGTGGAGGAGTTGAAGAATGAAGGAGTGGAAGTAGCTTTTGGAATACCTGGAGGAGTTTTATTAGATTTATACGATGTGCTCTATGAGGAGAAAGAAATAAGGCATATATTGATGAGGCATGAGCAATGCGCGGCGCACGCGGCTGACGGCTATGCACGTGTGTCTGAGGGACCCGGCGTTTGTATCGCCACTTCGGGTCCCGGTGCCACGAACCTCGTTACTGGTCTGGCGAATGCGAGTATGGACTCTTCTCCAGTAGTGGCATTGACAGGGCAGGTGCCAACCGCTGCGATAGGAAGCAATGCATTCCAGGAAGCCAGCACCTTCACCATATCCATGCCCATCACAAAACACAATTTCCTCGTGAAGAAGACGTCGGATTTACCTAAGGTCATCCATAATGCGTTTTATATTGCTAATACCGGAAGGAAAGGAGTTGTTTTGATTGACCTCCCTAAGGACGTTTTGGCAGGTGTAACGGATGTGAATTTACATCCAAAGGAGACTTTTGTCGGCTATAAACCAAATATAAAACCGAATCAGGTACAGACAAAGAAGGCAGCAGAGGTTTTAGCAAATGCGGATAGACCGCTCATATTGGCAGGAGGCGGTGTTATCATCGCGGGTGCTACGGAAGAGCTACGTTATTTAGCGGAATTCCTCGGTGCATCAGTAGTAACAACGCTTATGGGTAAAGGTGCTATTCCCGAGGGTCATCCATTCTGTCTCGGCATGGCTGGGATGCACGGGCATATATATGCGAACAGAGCGATTAACGAATGCGATGCACTGCTTGCGGTGGGGACGAGGTTCAGCGATAGAACTACGGGCTGGCAATTAGACCAGTTTGCTCCTGATGCAACATTGATACACGTGGATATAGATGCGGCTGAGATAAACAAGAACATACAGGTGGACATACCAATTGTGGGCGATGTAAAGCTTGCGCTTTCTGATATGATAAAATGGCTGGAGAAGAAGAAAAAAACGGAGGGCAGTAGCAAGAGTGTGTGGGCGCAGAAGATAAGAGAGATGCATTCGGCTTGTGAAGATTGCATAAAAGATGTAAGGAGTCCCGGGTCGTCAATATCGGATATCTTAATAAAAACGATTAGTGGAATCCTTGATGACGATGCAATAGTTACAACGGAAGTGGGGCAGTGTCAGATGTTTGCAGCGCATTATTATATGACGAAGAAACCGCGCACTTTTATATCCTCCGGCGGGCTGGGAACGATGGGATTTGGATTCCCCGCGGCGATAGGCGCAAAAGTTGCGGCGCCAGATAAGAAAGTCGTGGACATAGCAGGTGACGGAAGTTTCATGATGACTTGCCAGGACCTGGCGACCTGCGTTGAGAATGATATACCGGTTGTGGTATGCATCTTTCACAACAGGTATCTGGGTATGGTAAGGCAGTGGCAGGAGCTGTTCTTCGATAAGAAATACTCGCATACAGGTTTGGGAATAACGCCGGACTTTGTTAAGCTGGCGGAAGCGTTTGGGTGCTATGGAGAGCGAGTAGAAAAGCCGGAGGAGTTGAAGGACGCTTTAAATAACGCATTCGAGTCCGGAAAACCAGCAGTTATTGATATGGTCGTGGGTAAGGAGGACAAGGTATTGCCAATGATTCCGCCGGGTGGTGGTCTAACAGGAATGATAGGAACGGAAAAATGCAAACACGTATAATTTCGTTATTGGTGGAGGATAATCCGGGAGTGCTTACGAGAATGTCGGGCATGTTCACGAT
>JAFNKG010000096.1 GCA_017883965.1 Candidatus Methanophagales archaeon
AGAGCATTTCTTCAGTAGCGTAGTCAAAAGAATTTAAAAGCTCGCTTATTTGTTTCTTAACCGTTTCAAATCGCTCTTTTTTGTAATCCATTGCATCCATCTTGTTTACAACCACAAATACCTGAATGATGCCAAGCATCTTGAGCAGGAACATGTGTCTTCTCGTTTGCTCTTGCACGCCTTCCTCCGCAGATACCACAAGAACTGCTACATCGGCATGCGAAGCGCCAGTGAGCATGTTCTTTATAAACTCCTTATGTCCTGGCACGTCCGTTATTGTGTAGTTGCTCTTCTTGCTTTTAAACATTAAACTTACAGTGTCTATTGTCCTCTCTTCTTTCAACTCGTCCTCAAAAGAATCGAGGAAGTAAGCGAATTCGAACCTGCGCTTATATTCTTCCGCTAATTTCTGTATCTCCTCCACCCTCTCATCCATTATGCTCTCGCTGTCGTAAAGCAATCTTCCTATCAGCGTGGACTTGCCATGGTCCACATGTCCCACGAGAACCACGTTCACGTTCATTTTCATTCTTTTTTACCTCACATGTATCCCAAAGCACGTAGTTTTTGCATCATAAACGTCTTTTCTTTGTCCTGTGCGCGACCAGACCGTTCTGCAATCTTTGTCGTTCTCAGTTCTTCCACTATCTCATCTATCGTCTCTGCATTTGAATCAATTGGAGAAGTGCAGGGTTCACAGCCTAAACTGCGATACCGTTTTCCATCGTTGGCAAAATACATTGGATTCACGGGCACATCTTTCTCCTGCTTTATATATTCCCAGACGTCTAACTCACGCCAATGTAAAATTGGATGAACCCTCGTGTGGAGAATAGTCTCGTCAGTTTCGCTTTGACTTTGAGCTTGATATTGGTCCCACATCTCCAGCGGCTGGTCGCGGTAATTCCATTTGAACTCTTTATCACGTGGTGAAAAAACACGTTCCTTCGCTCTTATTCCGTGCTCGTCCCTTCGTATTGCCAAAAGCAGCGTATCAAATCCGTGTTTATCAAGGTATTTCATCAATGCTTCTGTTTTAAGTGCGGTGCAACACTCGAATTTACCGTCCTTCGGTCCAACTTCTGATTTCATCGCATCTTCATTCTTCGCTATTACCAAATCCATTCCCCATTCCTCTGCAATTCTATCTCTGAACTCATACATCTGCTTGAACTTGTAACCCGTATCTATATGGATCACAGGAAATGGAATTTTGCCAAAGAAGGCTTTTCTGCATAGCCATAGCACTGCTGTGCTGTCTTTTCCCGTACTCCACAGAACTGCTGGGTTCTCGAACTCCGCGTATGCCTCTCTTATTATGTATATGCTCCTGTTTTCCAAATCTTTTAGAGACATCAGCTAATTTCACCTCCTATATACGCTTTCGTCCTTTCTTCCTTCGGATTCTCAAATATCTCCTTGGCAGGTCCTTGTTCTATCACGTCACCCATGTACAGGAAGATAACGTAATCCGCGAGCCGCACCGCCTGCCGTAATATGTGTGTTACAATCACAATCGTGTAGTCCTTTTTAAGCGCAATGAACACCTCCTCTATTCGCTTTGATGATATAGGGTCAAGTGCAGAGGTCGGCTCATCACCGAGAATAATCTCAGGCTCTACCGCAAGAGACCTCGCCAGGCAAAGCCGCTGTTGCTGTCCTGCAGACAACATAGAAGCAGGGCTTTTTAATCTGTCCTTCACCTCGTCCCATAACCCTGCCACCTCAAGATAGTGTTCCACAATGCCATCCAGCTCTTTCTTCTTCCTCATACCATGAATCCTCGGCCCGTAGGCCACGTTGTCGTAGATTGACATGGGCAGGGGATAGGGCTTTTGACCGAGCATTCCTATCTTCTTCCTTATGTACGTGACATCAACTTTGGTGCTGTAAATGTCCTCGCCGTCCACTATGACCTCGCCCGAAATTTCAATCCCGTCTACCAGGTCTATCAGCCTGTTAAGAGATTTTAGCAGGGTTGTCTTTCCGCAACCAGAAGGGCCAATGATGGCCGTAATCTCTTTCTCCGGAATATCCACGGTGATGTCCTTCAGTGCATGATGCCCCTCATAGAAGAGGTTAAGATTTTTTACACGTATATGCGGCTTAAATTTTGGCATTTTTGTTTCCTCCTTATTTTATCACGAACCTGCTCCACCTCTTTGTTAACAATCTGGAACTGACGCTGGTTAATAGAATTATGACCAAGAGAACGACTGCGGATGCGTATGCCCTCTCCTGAACTTCCGGGAAAGGTGTTCCTAATTGGAAGAATACAGCCAATGGCAGTGATGCGACCGGATCGAAGAGTGAATGCGGGATATAATCGGTATAACCGGCAGTAAATAGAATCGAGGCGGCATCTCCAATACCCCTACCGAAAGCCAGTAATACCGCGGTTAACATCCCAGGTAACGTCTGCCTGCTTATTACCTTTGAAACAACTTCCAGCTTCGTGGATCCTAATCCATAGGACGCCTCTCGCAATTCAAATGCGACCATCCTCATCACTTCGTCCATTGCGCGCGTCATAATGGGCAGTATGAGTAGTGTTAACGCGATGATCCCGCCTAATAAGCACGCCCGCAATCCAAAATAGAGCATGATTATGAAGCCAAACGCGCCGTAAACGATGGAAGGGACACCCCACAGTATATCCAGTGATAATCGCACAAAGTTGGCAAATCTCTCACTTGCATACTCCCGTAAATAGAAGGCAACAGGAAGTGCTATGATTAAGGATAGAGCAGTCGCGCCAAAAGCCAGGTATAATGACCCGATTATAGCATTTAATATTCCCCCGCCTTTTCCAAGGTAGTAGCCGCCCTTTGGTGTTTGTGTAAGCATCGAAAGACTAAGCGCAGGTGCACCCTTTAAAACTACTACCGCAACTATAGCAAAGAGTATCCCCACGATAATAGCCGTGGATAGTATCATCAACCCTTTAAAGAAATCCTCCTCTATCTTTCTTCTATCCACTCACATCACCCTCCTCTCTATCCTTAACAAGACGATTCTGGCAGCGATGCTGAAGAATAAAATCACAAGCAGCAAAATGAGCGCTGAGAGTAGCAGCGCAGAATCATATAAAGGTACAGACATCATCTCTCCATAGTTATTGGCGATTAGCGCGGTTAACGGGTAGGCAGGCTCAAAGACCGATGAAGGGACCCTGGCCACGTTTCCTACTACCATCATCACCGCCATTGTCTCTCCAAAAGCTCTGGAGAAACCCAAGACGATAGCAGCAATAACGCCAGGAAGGGCGGCGCGCAGGGCTACATGCTTCACGGTCTGCCACTTCGTAGCGCCAAGCGCCAAAGAAACCTCACGGATCTCGTGTGGTACAGCCCTAAATACCTCCTCTGAGACTGCGATTATTATAGGAAAGACCATTATCGCCAGTACTATGCCCCCTGCGAGCAGACAATAGCCTGTGGCACTGTACCCAAAGAACGGGGCTACATAATCCTTTATCAGCGGCACCACGATTAGAATGCCCCATAGACCATAGACTACTGAGGGTATACCGGCAAGTAAATCTATCAATGGCTTTATAAACGCTCTTATCTTCGCAGGTGCGTATTCCGCGAGATAAATTGAGGTTAATAGGCAGAGAGGTAGGGAAAAGAGCATTGCCAATACTGTTACCCAGATAGTGCCTATTATAAAAGGATAGAATCCAAATTCACCTCTTAAAGGGAACCAGGAGGATGATAGAAGCAACTCACTTAATGAATGGGTTGCCAGGATTGGTCTTGATTTCTGTATTAAACCTATTACTACCGCAAAGATGAGCAAACTCGAGAAAACCGTAGCTAACAGCATGAGCTTGCTTGCTATCGCCTCTTTTAACTTCCTATCCATTTTCGCGCTCACTCACTCAATCTTTTTGCGTTCTTCTTCAAGTTTTTCCTCAGGCAATGGTACGTAGCCGGTTTCGGTAACATATTTTTGCCCGTCTGTCAAGCACCATGCGATAAACTCCTTTGTCAGCCCGGTCGGGGTCCCCTTCGTCACCAGATTTAAATCCCTTGCAGGTGGCGATGGATAAGCTCCTGTGGCTATTGCCTCCATGAGTTCGAACTTGGCGCCGTAAAAGTTCTCATCATCATCAATGAACCCGTTTCTATTGAGATCAATCGGTAGCACCCGTATCCCTGCAACAGGTTCTCCGGTTTTCGCATCATAAGCAAAGTTCAGGTTATTGTAGCCGATTCCGAGGGAATCCTGCCTGACGGCTTCTGCAAGTCCAGGATCGCCGTAGACGGCCACACCGCGTAGGTCTTCCTGGTGATGGTCGCCAAGGAACTTAGCCCAGGTTTGGGCAGCACCGCACGCGTCAGACCTTGTATATACGTTAATTTCATCCGTTATGTCCGCGCCAATCACTTCGCCCCATGTGGCTTTATTCCCGGTAATCCAGAGGTCTATCAATGTCTGCTTCTTAATACCCTTACTCATAAGCTCTTCTAACGCGGGATTGTTCTCATTCACGGTCGCAACGACCGCGTCTTTGGTCACAGCAACCCAAAAAGCACCTTTTTCAATCTCTACAGGATAAATTTCCCTTGAGACCATGCCGAGGTCTACCATTCCTCCGAGCACATCTGCCATCCCTTTACCTGCGCCACCTGCAGAGAGGTCAATTCGCACACCCGGATGGATCTTCTGGTATTCTTCGCCCCACTTAACCACCATGGGGTATAGCGCCCATGCGCCCGAAACCTTTATCGTGTTCTCTTCAGTATTATCAATGCATCCTGACAACATCGTAGATAGCAGTAAACCAATGATCAGTACTGCCGACCAAGCCACTCGCATATTCTTACGTCTCATATCTTCTCATCTATTATTCCAAATAACCCAGAGCTCTCAATCTCTTCTTTACCTCTTCTTCCTCTGCTTCGCTAAAAGCAGGCTCCTCTTCCTCGTTCTCATCTTCTCTGAGTATCTCCTCCATCACATACGTGACATATTCCTCCACAGAGTTGAATTCCGTAGCATGCACCCTCTCTTCTATTCTGCCATAAAGCCCGGTCGGTAAAAACACCGCCTTTTTTTCCTCTTCTTTCATATATAACCAAGCCTCCTCAATCTTTCTCTTACCGCCTTTACCTCCTCCTCCGTTAGCGTATCTTCTTCTTTTAGTTTACCGCTTGACGCTAAACTTCGCATTACAAAAACGATGAATTCGGTAACGCTGGAGAATCCCGTGCCTTCTATCATCTCCCGCAGTTTTTCATACAGTTCCCTCGGTATCTTGATGGTTA
>JAFNKG010000097.1 GCA_017883965.1 Candidatus Methanophagales archaeon
TCTGTCTGCGCATTCTTAAACAGCTATGGTTGTTTAGTTTCGAACATGAGACAGCATAGTCGTGCTGCGTGCCGTGCACAGGTATTTCTTGGATGAGAAGGCGGAATGTGTTACCTTTAATATCAAGCGTTCCGAAGTGTAAATTGCGTGAATCTATCTATGCCAAAAACGAGCTACATTAAGATCTACGGTCCGCCAGCCTTGAAAGCCATCAAGGAATTGGGGAAGATAGCGGTTGACATACCCGAAGTCTGCATAATGGATACAATAATAGCGGGAACCCCAGATTACATAGATACCTTCAGGGACCCAGATTATGCTGCAGGCTATTTCGATGTCCAAGAGATAAAAGTCGAGCGATGCGACAAAATGATCAGCAGGTCAGGCGAGAGACTGGGCGAGTACGACTTCTTCTACGAGTGGTTCACAGAGCCCACAATGGACCAGTTAAACGGTCTAATTGAGAAGATAGATGAAGCCCTGACCCCTCTTGGATGTAGATACACTATAACGACGAAGTGAAAAAACTCCACCACCTTTTTTCCCAATCCCTGTTATTTTTTTTCAAGGTTCAGCCGCAATGCCTAAGAGGGTTCCCCGCACGCAATAATTTACTATTTAATAACAGAAAAATTAACGTTTCGATTTAAACCACGGATATCTCAGGCAATTATGCTCCCTAGGCTCTACATGGGCCTCGCAGTATTTCATCTTACAGTGCTCACACTCATGCAGTTCTTTTTCCTCACCGCAAAAGGGACAGATGCCTCGCATTTACTGCGCCCTCGTATAAGAAAGAGTTTTATCTTAAAAATTATCATTCAATTCACGATGGAATTTAAGTGGGTCGCATACGGCCTGATAACTCTAATCTTGTTGCGCGGTTTTTCGAGCCTATACTTAGCTGTCCGAATGTGGCGGGAGCCGATAGAATAGCGTGCGGGTGCGCCGCTTTTATGCGGTTACGACGCAAGCAAGGACTTTTGACCAGAGCTACAGACTCCGCCGCGCGCGCATTAATATTTATAAATATTTTAAATTAATTTAATAATAAAGGAGTGAATTATATGGAAGACTCACTTTCAATAGAATTAACAGTAACACTGCTTACATTCATCGCATGGTCTCTCGGTATTTATCAAATTATAGCAACTGAAACTAAAGATTGTATTGAACGTATAGAAAAATTAAAAGAGTGGCAAAAAGATTCTAAATTTTCCAAGTTAAATATTGAAAAGGTAATTGCAGCAAATCGACGTCCTCTAAATCAATTCAAAAAAATATGGATAAGAATCATAATTATTTGGATTCCAACTCTTTCTATGACGGTTGCCACTATAATGCTTCTATTATATATGGCATTAAAAAACATAATATATTATAATATAACTCATTTTATTATACAATCTGCATTTATTATTTTGGTTTTTAGTCTGATCTCTTCGGTGATAATAATAACATATGCCTTTCATGAACATCCAGAAGCTAAATACATTGAAGTCTTCCTAAATAGATGTTAAAAACATCAACAATACTTGAAGTAATTTTTTTCAAAAAAAATTCTCATTTAGTTGCGCACTCTTACCGCGCGCGTGGGTGATGCTATGAACCTCCATCTAACCTTCATTTTTTAAGAGTGTGTAAATACTGACGGCCGTTATGAATATCGCACCTATAAACAACATGACAAAATTGAATATTAATAAGGGTATGTTCTCGTCCATACTGCTTTTAGTTATGTTTGACAGTTTATATTACATTTGCGCGTGCGGGCGTACAGAAGATAATTGGAACTATATGCGAATGCGCGATTCATTCACAAGAAGTGTTCACTATGAGTCATGCGCGCGCGTTTTCTCATCATATTGAACTCATCTATCAGTTTGAGTAAGGTGATATCCTTTATATCGCTAATAACATATTCTTTCTGTAGCCCATTTTTATTGATCAGTGACTTAGTAATCCATAAGAAGTTCATATAACCTTGTGCATTTATCGAGCACCCATAATTCTCAGCAATGGCATTATCCCACATGATAAAGAACTGGGGGCAACACATATGGAGGATTTTGGCGATTCCCACACCAGAAATCCCCTTGACATCGCCGATTTTTGAGAATATACGTAAGATATATTCCTGTTGTTTGTGGTCGAGGGTGAGATCCTGCAATAATTTTTTACCCTTGAAATATTGTATATCGCTCTTCACCTCTTTAAGTGCCTGTGTTAGCTGAGGAGCAACGCTGTAAGAGACTCTGTAGACTCCCCATTTATTGAGAAACCCCAGGATATTCTCCTTCACGGTTCCCTCGTTGAGGTCTTTAAGATCCCATACTTTACTCTGTCTATAGTTTTTAAAGGTCATCATGTTTGACTTGGCCTTATATTCAGCGTGTGCCTCTACCAGTTCAAAGAATTTCACTTCATATCTCCTCCAAAGCACACAATAATCATGCAAAGTAATTATACTCAGATTTATTTAAAATATGATCAATGATCTGGGAGCCCTCAATAGATATAATTCAAGAATCCATCGACAAACAAGGCGCGCACTGTCAACAACGTCTGCTATCTGGAGAAGACCTAGGACCAGAGAGAATCAAATACTTTTTTACTATATTATTCAAGGTTTTCCTTTGTTTAATGAAATCTGCAAAGCTTTGACAGGCAACCGACGCAAACAAGCTGATCGCAAATATGGTGAATGCTACAAATGAAAGAGGCCTACCGACAGGTAAATATGAACAGTCGTTATAATACTTTACACGAACAAGCGTGTATATTTAATTAGCATCTGAGTGGTTTCAAAAAAAGATGGGGGACGGTTTCTTTTGCCTCATTCACGTAACTGCTGTAGTAAACTTTGGAGATTGGCGTAATATTTCATGAGTTTAACCTTATCATCCGGGAGGTCGACGACGACGGCGTACTCGTCCGGGAGACATTCTACTGGCTCGACCCCTAAAGGCGTGCGCGCAAACTTTTAATTTATACTTATACACGCGCGTAGATGACCATGATACCTAACTATGTTATTCTCTTAATAATTGGTACTGGTTTGTTAATTCTGTCCTATATACTTCCTGTTAATTATGATTGGTGGATAAATTTCCTCTTAAATCTCTCAACGGGAATTTATGGTTCTGCTCTCATCTATTTCTTAATTGATAGAAGCATAGAAAATTATCAAAAATTAGAATCAATAAAAAGGGAAAGAATTGCATATAATAGATTAAGAAGGCCGTTATCAGGTATTATTTACTTATTATGTCTAATTTATAAGGCTACAGTACCTGAAAAACCTGAACAGATACCAAATAAATTCAATGATGTATTTTCAGATGATTTTTACGAAAATATTAGAACATTAGATTTTTATAAAAATGCGCCTGTGAAACCAGATCAGAGTTGGTTTCGTTATATTCAGAGTACCTATGAGAGAATTAAAAAAGATATTGAACAATTTATTGATGCATATGCACTAAACATTCAACCAGAATTATTAGAGAATCTTGAAAAATATTTGAATACAGATATTTTTACTTTATCTCATTATCTGCTTAGTTTATTAAGAATAAGACAAAAGAGGGGTGAAAGTGGTCCTTATTATGTATTTGGTGATGCACAAGAAATTATGAGAGAGCATGTAGAAATAATTCTTGAAGTTATTAAAGAAGTTAATATAATTCTTGAGAAGAAAATCGAAATGCCGCAAAATGTTTTTAAAGATACTACTGCACCGATTTGGGGTTCAAGTCGAGGTAACGGCGCGATCACAGGAAACTGGTATCCTATAACCGAAGCTGTCGAGGATACTCAAGACCCTCTCCAAGGAGCATGACCCCTTACGCGAAGCGCTCGCGATTTCCAATAACAAAGTCATTACTATAGCTTATACGAGCGCGCGCGCGGCGGGCACCCCTTATCTGAGGAGGCCTTCGCATCCACGGAAGCCGCGGTGTGGGCCAGGCTCAGGGAACAACGCTGACTCTTGGGCCTCCCGCATCCACGGGAGGCGGGTCTCGGCTCATGAAGAGGCTAGCGTCTGAAATAGGCGCTCCTGGCTATCTTCCCCAACCCCTTGCCCAATTCCCTCACCTCTTCGATGGTGGGTGCCACCTCGACCCAGTACTCCGGCTTCACCAAGGCCTGGGTAAAGGCCATTATCCACCTCTGAACCACATCTTCTCGGATCGCCTCGGGGGGCACGCCCAGGGCGCTGGCCATCCCGCGGCGGAACTCCTCGGCCATCTGCCTCGGGGACTCCGTCAGTGTTCCCGCGGTGATGCCGCGCGCGTGCGCAGCAGGCCTCTCGATCCTCCAGTCAGGTGATCCGATCGCCACCTCCGTCGGGCGCAAGGGCACCCCAAACGAGTAATACGGCTGCTCCTTAGTCCTCTGAGGCTGCTCCGCCAGCGGGGGCTGTGCCTGACCGGCGAGCCGAGCCCCCATCCTCCCGCGGATCTTGCCGAGAAGTGGGAACCACTCCCGTAACGTCGAGGTCAACATCTCCGGCTTCCTTCTCTCCCGCAGCATCAAGATCAGGGATCCAGGCCTCCACTCGCCCCCCTGGGTTCCGATTGAAGCCGTAGCCAGACCCGAGCTCTTCGAGCGCAACGTTATCCTTGCTCCTCCTCATATTATCGGGCTCATGTCGAACTTGTAATCTTCCTCGGATTCCTTCCTGGGCTCGGTCTTCTCCTTCGCCGAGGCCTCCTCATTCTCCTTCATCCGTCTGAGCTGTTGAAGCCTCTGCTCCATGAATGACTGCAGGGGCCTGGGGACCCTCTCGTCAACGTAGACCCCGCCGAGGTTCCTCTGGGCGAACCTCTCCTCCTGAAGCCGCCGCTGGATAAACTCCCTCGCCTCAACCCTCAGCGGCGTTTCAGACATGCCAACAGCACGACGTAAGCAAGTCCGCATAAAACGAACTGACTCGCTGAACTCCGCGATGTTCGCCATCTTCTCGCTGTGTGTGAACTCCTCGGTCATAGCCTAGACCTCCTCAAGAAGCCTTTCGTCTGCCTGAAAAGACCATGATCCGACATCTCTAAATCAGATTATTAGTTCTGATATATTAAAGTAGGCATAAACGGGGGTTTTACGCAGAAAGGGGT
>JAFNKG010000021.1 GCA_017883965.1 Candidatus Methanophagales archaeon
CTAAAAACGGAAGAGGAAAGGAATAGGGTGTTTGCTGAATTTGTGGATAGGTTGGAGCGTTTTGTGACAAAGAAAGGGAAATGGGGGCACTACGAGGTGAAAAAGCTGGCGAAGCGTGCATTGAAGTACAAACATGAGCTGTTCACCTTCATACTCGTTCCTGGTGTAGAACCCACAAACAATGTCGCTGAGCGTGCTCTAAGACCGGGGGTCCTACAAAGGAAAATATGGGGCTGTCTCAGGACCGAAGAAGGTGCTAAAAACAGAGATATCATGATGAGCGTGATAGGAACGCTGAAAATCCTGAAAAAAGACTTCTTCACCCACGGAAAAGAGCACATCCTCTGTAAATTAGATTAAAAAAGGTGAATAGATACAACAGAATTATTTAAATCCCCAATCTTCTCAAGCAAAGGCTCTGGAATACCACTAAGGTCATGCGTAAGCCAGAAGTCCTCGTGCTTCTTCAACGCTTCAATCGCATCTATGAAATCGCTTAATTTCAATGCTATAATCTCACCTATTTTTGTCAATGCATAATCACGGGTTTCATCTTGAAAAATGAGATTGTCCTTTTCAAGTTCTCTTAATGCGTGTATAGCAGTTGTAGAACTTACTCCCAGGTCACCTCGCAATTCGCTCAGCGGTTTCTTACCCGTCTGCAAAGAGATAATGATAGCCCTTCGCAGGTCAGAGCAAGCAGCGAGGCGAAGCGTATTTTGCATAAGCCTCGGATTATTTTCTTTACCTATACCTGCCATCGCCATTACTTCCTCTCCGCCAACTACGGCTACTTCGCGCTCCAGCATTGCTTATAGTCATCTTTTTAAATAAATACTACATATATAATCAAAGGAATAAAATATAGCTTAATTTAAGCAATATTGTTGAAGTATAGGAAGATATATATACCCCTTCCAACAATGTTGTCATTGTGTTCTAAAATGGAAGTGGCGTCCGTGATGGAGGAAGAAATAGCAGAGAATAAAAGAGGAAGTGATACCATGACTGACATGGATGAATCAGAAGTGCGAGCTAAGACAAAGACTATTTTATTGATTGAGGATGAAGAAATACATGCCGAACTTATCCGAAGGATATTTAAGAAGAACAGCCGTGAATGGGATATTTGTCACGTCACAAGCATTAAAGGTGCTTTAAGATGGCTTGAAAAAAATGACCCACCTTCGCTCGTCATCGCCGATTATCTCTTGCCTGATGGCACGGGCTTGGAGATTGCTAAAGGGGCGACGAGTGCTGAAGAAGTTGGCTTCCCGCTCATCATCCTCACGGGTTTTGGCTCAGAACAATTGGCAGTTCTCTCCCTCAAATCAGGTGCCGTGGATTATGTGGTGAAGAGCGCAGAAGAGTTACAAGAACTGCCATGGACGTCAGAGCGTGCAATTCGTGAATGGGAAAATATCATCGGGCGGAAGCGAGCGGAAGGGGAGTTAGAGAGATATGTGAAGGAGTTGGAACGAACGAACCGAGATCTGGACGATTTCGCATCGACGGTATCACACGACTTGAGAGCGCCTCTTCGCACTATCCAGGCTTTTAGCATGCTCCTCATGGAAGATTATGCTGATAAACTTGATGAAACAGGACGGGGATATTTAGATGAGGTGAGTAAAGCAACCGAAAGAATGGATGTGCTAATCGAAGACCTGCTCAAGTTGAGTCGTGTAGGACGAAAATTCACCGAGGTAGAAGCGGTTGACCTGAATGAACTGTTAGAGGAGATAAAATCAGACCTGGGGGCGCGATTCGAGGAGCAAGGCGGAGAAGTAGTCGCAGGAAAGTTGCCCACTATTTCCATACAGCGAGTCTGGATGAAGGAACTCCTCATGAATCTTATTGACAACGGGTTGAAGTTCAATCAGGCTGATAAGCCAAGAGTAGAGGTTAGTTGTGAAGAGGATGGTAAAAATTATATATTCAAGGTGAAAGATAACGGTATTGGAATAGAAGCGAAATATCAAAGCCGGATATTCAACCTTTCCGAGAGGTTACAGCCGCAAGAATACGAAGGCACGGGCTTGGGACTGAATATATGCAAGAATATACTGGATAAATTCGGTGGCAATATCCAGGTGGAGAGCGGACCTGGAGAAGGCAGCACGTTTTGCTTCTCTATACCCCAAAAAATTGATGAGAACGATAGAATGGGCTGATGAAACGGAAGCGGTAAAACTAATAGACCAGACTTTGCTGCCCGGGGATTATAAAATTCTGGAGTGCACGCGTGTGGATGAACTTATAGATGCGATAAAAAGATTAAAGGTGAGGGGTGCACCAGCGTTGGGAGCTGCGGGTGCTTTTGGCGTTGTTTTGGCATGTATGAATGCAAGGAATAGGGAGGAGCTAAAAAACGAGGTGGAGAAGCTCAAAAAAGCAAGACCCACTGCTATAAATCTCTCTTACGGTGTTAACAGGGCGTTAAATGCGGCAATTCCGGGAAAAGACATGCAGGAGATGAGAAGCTATGCGCTGGAAGAGGCGAGACGGATTGCAGAAGAAGACGTTGCGGTGAACAAAAAGATAGGGGAATATGGAAGTGAGCTTCTGGAAGATGGAGATGTTGTGCTGACGCATTGCAATGCCGGTCGGTTAGCATGTGTTGATTGGGGAACTGCTCTGGGAGTGATAAGAACTGCAATAGAGAAAGGAAAGAGGATAGAAGTGGTAGCGTGTGAGACAAGACCTCTAAATCAGGGCTCGCGGCTAACCACCTGGGAACTGCTTCAAGATAAAATCACGGTTACGCTTATCACGGACAGCATGAGTGCGGCGGTGATGAGGGAAGGGAAGGTGGACAAGGTGCTTGTAGGTGCCGATAGGGTGGTTAAGGAAGGGGTGATAAACAAGATAGGGACTTATATGCATGCGGTGGTTGCGAAAGCGCATAACGTACCTTTTTACGTCGCTGCGCCTCTTTCCTCTTTCGATACGGAAAGGAGTTATAAGGAGGTAGAGATAGAGGAAAGGAGTCCTGATGAGCTATTATTCTTCGGAGGGAAGCAAATTGCACCGCTTGATGTGAAAGTTTATAACCCTGCATTCGACTTTACACCTTTCGAGCTGATAGAGGCGGTAATTACGGAGAAGGGTGTGGTTCATCAGGTGGATGTTGTTTAGCTTCCTAAAAAATCCAAAATCCCAAGCATCAATTTAAGAAAGTTTTAAAGTGAGAGAGACCGTATCCACTCGCCCTTTGCCTCTCTTGTCGTGCCCACAACCAATCTCGTCTCGTGTTTTGTCTTCTCTATTACGCCACGAGCTTCCATCTTCTCACCCTCTAACGCTTGCCCGGCATAAGTATGAGTGAAAGAAAGAACCTTGTTTATTTCGGGATGTTCTATTTCATATATCGCAGGGCTATCAAAGGAAAAATAGGCGTCCTTTACTTCCGCTATTATCTTCCCGTAACCTGCTCTTTCTCCTTTTTCATAATTCCGCATATCCAACTGCTTTATTTCTTCAGGGTCTCGCACGTATAAAATATCGAAGTATGAGTTGCCGATTGCTCCTCTATTTCTCTTCCTCCTTTCATGTGCAACGAAATCATCGTAACTCAACTCTGGCTTCCTCTTATTGTAAACCTGCCTCCACATCGCTTCTTTTATCTCCGGGATAAGACCTTCTTCTCTTGCAGCTTCTATAACCTCTCTCGCTTTGTTGAAATTCTTCAGTCCATAAATAACAAAATCGAGGTCTGATTTTTCTACGTTGAGACCACATAAAAAGGAGCCCGTGATGCCTATTTTCTCCTTTGGAACATGCTTTCCAAGGAGCCCATAAATAGTTCTGACCTTCTCTTCACGCTCTGCGATTAACGGAAGCCGCACCTCAGGCATCAAAATTTCCTTTATATCTCCTTTTGGAACCACATGCACGTCTTTTACAGATTCAGGGCGATGTTTCCTCAGGAATTCGTAAGATTCGTGAAAGTCCAATTTCCTGTATCTCCCTCTCTCCGAGACCCTATCTCCTGTTTCGTCTGGAATATATCGCAAGAGGCATTTCACTTCCTCTCCTCCTAAGTCATAACTGACAACAGAGAAAATCCAATCTTGCTTTGTTATCACAAAATCCCTTATTCTCGGTATCATGTCTATCTTGAGGTGTTATCTTTTATATAAGAGAAGAGTCAAATATAATGCGAATAAATGAAACTACTATTGAGGTTCCCGTCGTATTTGCACGAAGAGCCGCATACTGCCGAAGTAATCCTCGAAACGGGTGCGAAAATAAACATAGACAGGGCAAATGTGGATGCAGTGCGAGGCGAGCTTATCATTGATGTTCCGAGGGACAAAGTGGAGCGCGTTGCGGAGCTTTTCAGGGAGAGAGGAGTTGAAGTAAGGAAATTAATGAAACTGATTGCATGGGATGAAGGAAGATGTGTTCACTGCGGTGCTTGCATTTCTGTTTGCCCAACCGACGTGTTTAAGTTCAACCCCCTGTGGGAGATATATTTAGAGGAGGAGAAATGTATTCGTTGTGATGTATGTGTAAAAGCATGCCCTCTTCGCGCTTTAGCATCCGTGGAATGAAATGAAAAAAGTAGGCATTGCAGATACCACCTTTGCAAGATATGACATGGGTGCAGCGGCAATAGATGAGCTGAAGAAGAATGCATCGGTGAAGATAGAAAGATATACCGTCCCGGGCATAAAGGATTTGCCAGTGGCATCGAAGAAGCTGATGGAAGAGAAAGGATGCGACATAGTAATGGCATTTGGCATGCCCGGACCTGAGGATATAGACAAGCAATGTGCACACGAAGCCTCACTCGGAATAATAGCTGCACAGCTTCTCACTTCTAAGCACATAATAGAGGTTTTTGTGTATGAAGACGAGGTAGAAAATGAGAAGGAGCTTGCGTGGCTTGCAGACCGCCGTGCAAGGGAACATGCACAGAACGTGATAAAACTGCTTTTCAAGCCCGAAGAACTGGAACGTGATGCGGGAATGGGAAAAAGGGAAGGGTTTAAAGATGTTGGTCCGATAAAGTTATAATTGCAAAGTGCAAATTGAAACCACGAGATTTCACAAGATTAACACAGAATAAGAATAAATATATATAAACGAAAAATACAAAAAGAATAAAAATAAATAATTCGTGAAAAATGGGAAAGGAAGAAATAAAACTGGGCTTTGTCGTCTCAGAGTTTCACCGCGACATCACATATCAGATGGAGATACTGGGTAGGGAGCATGCGGAGTTTTTAGGTGCGGAAGTTTTTCGTACCGTATATACGCCGGGAACCTTTGACATGCCGCTCGCAGTGAAGAAAATGCTAACAGAGAAAGAAGTAGATGCCGTGGTTACCTTAGGCTGTATAATAGAAGGTTCGACGAAGCATGATGAAGCGATAGCATCGCAATTGACGAGGAAAATAATGGACCTTTCGCTGGAGTATGACAAGCCCGTAGCTTTGGGCGTCTCAGGACCCGGGATGACGAGATTAGAAGCGCAAGAAAGGGTGGATTATGCAAAAAGAGCGGTAGAAGCCGCGGTGAAGATGGTGAAGAGGCTAAGGGAAACAAGATAAAGAATAAACATCAGCACGATGCAAACAAAAGCGAACAGGAGTGAACACCACTTCATGACCCTTATCGCTTCTTCTATATGCGTCCCGCATGCGCCCTCAAAACTTTCTCCTGCGGTGTAATGCCCTTTTTTCTCCAGTTTCACGCTCAAAGCGTGGCTCATCGCCGTTATTGTCAAAGGAACTTTTTCTTTTTTTATCGAATCTCGCAATTTCGCGTTACTCATCAACAGTATAAAACCTGCAGCAATCCGCTCTGGTATGTAATTCAGCATATCATCCGCTTTCGCAGAGAACCAGCCGAAATGTCTGTATTTCCTGTTTTTATACCCAACAACCGCATCCAACGTATTTATCACTCGATAAACCATAGCACCAAAAACGCCGAACAGAGCGAAATAGAAGAAAGGGGCTATGACACTATCAGTCGTGTTCTCAGCCACCGATTCTATGGTTGCGGAATCAAGATGCTCCTCGTCCAAATCCGCCACTTCTCTGCCGACTATTTTTCCTACTGCTTCTCTTTTCGCTTCCAAATTCTCTGCTTCCACCGCTTTTCTCCCGTATTGTTCCAATCCTTTTATCGTGAAAGTCATCTTGAAAATAAGCGAGCCTAAGACAATGTATAAGAGTTCAGAACGTATAAAGAGAAGCATTAAACAGGGTAAGGAGAAAATAGAAATTGTAAGCAGTGAATACACCACACCAAGAATTTTTTCTTTCCTCGCATCTCCCCTCCTCGTTATTCCGTCAAAGAAATGCATCAACCGGCTTATCCACACAATAGGATAAAACTTTTCTAATTTCTCCGGCGGGTCGCCTATAATCAGGTCTATAAGTATAGCAATTGCGAAAATAACGATCTGGTCAATGAGCAAATTCATTTTTCGGGTGGATATATCTCTTTTAAAATTGAAAATATTTCTTTTACTTCTTCTTTTCTTTTTTCAATATCTTCAACATCGTTTATTCCAAACTTCTTGAACGCCTCCAGCAATTCCTTTGCAACTTCCGATTCATGTATCCAGTAACAATTTGAACAGCCCCAAATATACCCACCTTCCTTCATCTTCACCCATTCACCACCCGTTTGCTCGTCTTCGCAGGGATAAAAAGGACAGAAACACCACGTACAATCCTGACCTGCGAAGTGGCATGGATAATATTCACACGTTTCGTCGGGTCCTACGAGCTTCTTATCTTCCATTACCTTTTTCAGGTGTTTATAAGCAAGTGGATGCATCTTCGATAATTACTCAATATCTTAGGGTCTTATAATATAAGATGAAAGAGAGTTTCAGGCTAAAAGAGACTTCTGTATGGATAACAGCAGACGAAAAGAAGTATATAGAGATTGCAAAAGAAGAGATAAAGCAATGTAGAAAAGAATTGGAAAGATTCGCACGATGGAATCCCTATTTTCTCGTAACGCTCGAAAGTTACCGGGTAGAACAAGCAGAGGTCGGTAGTGATAGTGATAGAGAAAGGAATAAGGATAAGATACCGGAGATAGTGAGAAGAATGATAGAATCCGCGGGGAAATTTGGCATAGGACCGATGTCAGCAGTTGCGGGGACTTTAGCGGAGTTTGCGGTAGAGGCGATGCGAAACGCAGGAGCAACACATGCAATGGTGGATAATGGCGGTGACGTTGCGTTGATATGTGATAGAGAAGTGCTTGTAGGCATATATGCAGGAGAAAGTCCATTCTCGGACAGGATTGCACTTAAGATAAACCCTTCCTCCTCTCTATTAGGTATATGCACATCTTCTGGGACTGTGGGGCATTCCATAAGCTTTGGGACTGCCGATGCCGCTACGGTGCTAAGCAATAGCGCATCTTTGTCCGATGCCGCAGCTACTACGCTCTGCAATTCCGTAACTGACGCTCATTCTATCCCGAAAGCTTTTCGTTCAATCAATCATGTGGAGGGCATTGAAGGTGCGCTTATAATATACAAAGACAAGCTCGCAACATGGGGAAAAATTCCGGAAATCGCACGTTTATAACACAAACTTTCTTTGGAAAGAAAGTTTGATCAAAGAAACCATTATTTATGGTAACTAAAGAATCGAAATATTTATATATTTGGTAACTATAGTTACTATTATGAGGATAGAGGATTTGATAAACCAAAATACATGGTGGAAATATGGTGGAGACTTCTGGAAATACGACAAAAACCTTAAAGAGGCAAAAGGAGCTTTTACAGAGTTTCAAAGAAGGAAAATAGCGCTGAAAAGAGGAAACATATACATAATAAGAGGGATACGACAGAGTGGGAAGACGACTTATATGAAGCAAATGATTTTGAGTCTTTTGAACAGTGGCGTAGAACCAGACATTATTTTGTATATTTCTTGTGACAGGCTCGCATCAAGGAAAGAATTGAGAAATGTAATCAATAACTTCGTTCAAACGAACAGGGACAAAGAACCATTATATATCTTCTTAGATGAAATAACGTATTTAGAAGAGTGGAATCTGGAATTAAAAACCCTGGCAGATTCCGATTTTATAGACAAACTTATAATTCTGGCTACCGGGTCTTCGGCGGTGAAAATAAAGGAGAAGGCGGAAAGGTTGCCTGGGAGGAGAGTTGAGGGTAACGAATATTACTTCAAACCTTTAACTTTCAGGGAATTTGTCCTGCAAACCCTTCTTCAGGTAGCGGTGCATGTAAAATCCCCGGATTTCTCGGCTGCTTTGAAAATATTGGAAGCGAAGTTGAGAAATATTTCGACGAGCATGGATGAGGATTTGGATTCAACGATGGGCAAAATAAGAGAAATAATTCCGTTTAAAGAGGAGCTGGACTACATGTTGGACTTATATCTTTTGACAGGTGGATTTCCGGGGGTTATAAATGAGTATTTTGGGAATAAGTTTGAGAAAAAGGAAGAAGGGATAGGAAACGAACTCTATGAGACATTTATGAGGATTGTTCTGGGTGACATGTCGAAAATAAGGAGGAGCGATACGATTGCAAGGGAGTTAATGAGGGGGATTGTGGGGCGGTATGGAACTAAATACAGTTTTACGACACTGGGCAAAGCTTTGGAGTTAAGTCATCAAACCGTGATGGAGTATTTAGAGATACTTGAGGATGCTTTCCTGATAGAAGTGGTGCATTCTTTGGACATCTCAAAGGGAAGACCGAAACTAAAGGCGAATAAGAAAATATATTTCTCCAGCCCTTTTGTCTATTACTGCGTGGAGTCTTTCATTTCCGGTTCAGACGGTTTTGCGGATTCAAAAGAGAACTTGATGAGGAAAAAAGATAAAATAATGGAGGGGGTGGTGGCAAATCATTTAATTCAAACGAAGGAAGAGCCGTATATAAAAGAATGGAGGACGTATTTGTGGTTTTTTTATACTTCCACGGGGAAGGAGGTGGATCTTGTTTATAAAAAAGAAAAAGATATGGTGGGAATAGAACTAAAATACAAAGAGGAAGTGGATAAAAGAGAGATTACGAGAATAAATGGCATCGCTGAGTATATAGTTTTGACAAAGAACCAATATGAGAGGTTTGATTCTATGGCGTTTATCCCTGTTTCTTTGTTCCTTTCCGTTTTGGAGAAATCGAGGAGATTGTTGTAAGAAATAACATCACCAGAGCCATATCGTCAATTTATATTTCTTATTAAAAGAATTTATATATATTCTTTCTTAGTGCTTAGAAAGAAAGTGTGTCGAATAAAAAGAGGCAAGTAAAAAATGAATTCTGTCGCCGTCAAGTGGGACGAGAAGGAATTAGAGAAAGTTTCCTTAGCAGAAGGACTCAGCCTGGACAAATTGCTGAGACGTCTCGAAACAGGTAGAGTGGTAATTCCGAGAAATGCTGCGACCAGAGACATCGTGCTAAAAGCAATTGGCGAAGGTATGAGCACGAAAGTGAACGTGAATGTAGGAACGTCAAAGGATTACGTTGATGTTGAGGAGGAGGTGAGGAAGGCAAAGACTGCGCTTAAATACGGTGCCGATACGATAATGGACCTCTCTACTGGCGGGGACCTCGATGAAATCCGAAGAACAATTTTGAAAGAAGTAGATGTGCCGGTCGGGACGGTGCCGATATACCAGGCGGCTTTAGAGAAGGCAGGAGTAAGAGCAATAGTGGACATGAGTTCGGATGACATGTTCAATGCAGTAAGGAAACATGCAGAAGACGGTATAGACTTCGTTACTATTCATGCAGGCGTAAATCTAAATTCGCTGGAGCGGTTGAGGAGTAGCGAGCGCATCTTGGATGTTGTTAGTCGCGGTGGTGCTTTCCTCGTTGCATGGATGATTCACAACGAGCGAGAAAATCCGTTCTACGAAGAATATGATTACCTTCTGGAAATAGCGAAAGAATACGAGTTAACGCTCAGTTTAGGTGATGGTATGCGTCCAGGCTGTATTTCCGATGCTTCAGACCGTGCGAAATTCATGGAAGTCATTACTCTTGGTGAACTCGTGAAGCTTGCCAGGGAAGAAGGCGTTCAGGCAATCGTTGAAGGACCTGGACATGTGCCACTGGACGAAATAGAAGCGTCAGTGAAGGCGATAAAGAATATAACTGATTTTGCACCCCTTTACCTCTTGGGTCCCATTGTCACCGACATCGCACCCGGATACGACCATTTCGTGAGTGCAATAGGAGGAGCGGTTGCGGGAATGCACGGTGCAGATTTTCTCTGCATGGTTTCACCTTCCGAGCATTTGGCATTGCCATCTGTGAACGACATAAAAGAAGGCACGATAGTAACGAGAATAGCAGCACATGTCGCAGACCTCGTAAAGGATGAGCAAAGAGAGCACGCGAGACTTCTGGATGACGAAATGGCGCACGCAAGAAAGAACCTGGATTGGATAAGACAATTTGAAATCGCTATGAATGGCGAAGATGCCCAAAGAATAAGAAACAGCAGACCTTCGGAAAGCGATGCTTGTTCCATCTGCGGCGATTTATGTGCGATAAAAATGGTGAAGGAGTTTTTAAAGAAGTGAATGAAATAGAATTATCCGTTATACTATCATCGTAGCAGCAGAAGCTATCTTTGAGAACCGCTCCACCGCTTCCCTCGCAACCGGTCCTCTTATCTCCGAACCCTTTGGCGTTCCTTTATCATCCACGATAACCGCAGCATTATCCTCAAACTTCACTCGCATCCCTGAAGGTCGCCTGAATTCCTTACGCTGCCTCACTATCACCGCCTTCAGTATCTGCTTCTTTATTTCCGGTCTTCCCCTTTTCACCGATATTATCACCATATCCCCGACGCCTGCCTTTGGATACCTGTTCTTTACACCTCGGTATCCCTTCACTGCTATTATCTGCAATACCTTCGCACCGGTATTATCCACGCAGTCTAAACGCGCGCCCGTTGGCAACGCCTTCGTTATCTTCGCTTTTACGCCCTTCATCTCTTCTCAACCACCACAAAGCTCTTCGTCTTACTCAGCGGTCTGCATTCCGCTATCTTCACCACATCCCCCACTTTTGCATTTATACAGGGCGGATTATGTGCGTGTATCTTAGACCTTCTGGGCTCATACCGCTCATATTTCCTTATCTTCTTAAGATAAGACCTCAAAACAACAACCGTCTTCGATGCTTTATCGCTTACCACCACGCCTTCTAAAATCTGCCCTCTTACTGGCAACTTACCATGAAACGGGCAATTGACCTCTTCACATTCCTTCTCTGGCATCCTGACATCTATCCCTATATCTTTCATTTCTTTATCCTATCCTCAGGTCTTGAAACGAGCATATCGCCCTTTACTCGCACCCGCACTCCTTCGTTCAACTCAAAACTAAATATGTTCCCTGTTTTTGGTATCTTCTTCTCTTTTCTCTGCTCGTTCTCTATAACAAGCATATTTCTCGTCTCGTCAACCACAGTTCCACAAATCCCCCTCACATTACTATTACTGCTCTCTTCTACTTCCGTTTTCAATCCTATCAGCTCGTGCTGCAATAAATTACCATGCGTTATTTTCATTCTTCACCCTTCACCCTCTAACGTATAGCCCATCTCACGCAACGTTTTCTTCACAAACTCTTTTTGGTTTCCCTGTAATTCAACACATCCCTTTTTTACCGTGCCTCCACATGCACATCTCGACTTCAGCTCCTTCGAAAGCGCTTTCAAATCCACTTCCTTCTCATCCATTCCTTCTATCACCGTGGCAATCTTCCCGAACTTCCTTCTCAGCGTAAACACTCTTACTATCTGCTGCTCCTTTGCTATCTCCTTGCAAATGCATAAATCAACCGGCAATCCACATTTATCACAGATTTGCATACCTACCTCCTCTTTTCTCTTGCCATTTCCATTTCCCGTTGCTCTTCTCTTTGAACCGTTTTTATCCTCGCTATTGTCCTTCTTATCTCTCCTACTCTTCCCGGATTCTCTGGTGCTCCACCAGTGGCTATTATCCCACGCTCGCGTAACAAATCCTTCATCAAACTCTCCAACTCCTCCCTCCTCTCTTTTTCACTCATCCTTCTTATCTCTTCTATTCTAAATATGCTCATTCTTCCCTTTCCTTTTCCTCTACCTCTACCTTTTCCTCTACCTCTTCTCCTTCTTCCACTCCTCCTCCTTCTTCTTCTCCTTCACCTTCCTTACTTACAACTTCCATGCGAAAAGCATCGGGTATCTTTGCATCAGGCTTTACTATCCACACCCTTACACCGATAACTCCTGCCTTTTTCTGCGCTATTGCATATCCTTTGTCCACTATTTCCTCAGCTATGGAACCACAGTGCTTTATATAGCCATCTACCATCTTCTCCATCCGACCACGAGGTCCTTTGAGCTTCCCTGACATGGTAATCTCGCAGCCAAGCGCGCCAGCATCCATTATCCTTTGCAAGGTTGACCTTCCCGCCCTTCTAAAATGCCAGCCTCGTTCTACGAGTTTTGCAAGTCTATTTGCCATCAACTGTGCACTCAACTCCGGCACCTCTATGGGTTGAACATCTATCTGAGGGTTATCCAGCTCTTGCCTCTTGGTTATCTCGTCTGTTACTCTTTTTATTCTCCTACCGTCTTTTCCTATTATCATCCCCGGCTTCTCAACTTTCACCGTTATCTGCGTGCCCATCGGCGTTCTTTTTATCTCCATTCCGCCATAACCCGCTCTTTCTAACTCATTCCTGAAGTATTCGTCCATTCTTACTTTCTTTATCCCTTCCTCTACGAATATCCTCTCTACCACTTTCTTCTCCTAACCCCCCTCTTCTCTCACCACCATCTCAACAGTGACCGTCTCAGTATTCTTTGGCGTAGCACGACCAAAAGCACGTGGCATTATTCCTCGTATGGTGCGACCCTCCTTCGTGGCTACACGCCATACTCGCAATGCTTCCGTGTCAAGCCCTTTGTATTCTGCATTACCTTTCGCATCTCTTAGCAATTTTAATATCTCGTATGTTGCCTTCACCGGGTATCGCCCGGCATACCACTTCTTTAACCCTCTACGATGCCCAACTTTCTTTTTATAACGTTTAAATGGAACTGCCACCTTCATTTCCAGCACATTTTCCAGATATGTCTCCGCATCCTCCACTTTCTTACCCTTTATCGCCCTGCATATCTCGAGTGCATGCTTGGGTGATATGTGAAGTTCATAAGCCATTGCCTTTGCAGTCGTTTCAGGATCGATTTTGGTTTCCATGCAAAATTTTACCCTTCCCATTTCTCGTCTCTTTACTTTACTTCAGCGGTACATATTTTGAAGACCTCGTAGCCCCTACACCCGCAGCTCCGTGCATCACTTTTTTACGTGTCAGTGCAAACTCGCCTAAATAATGCCCTATCATCTCTGGCTTTATCTCCACGTATTCGAAACTCTTTCCACTGTGTATCCCTATCTTCTTCCCTACCATGCTCGGCAGAACGATAGCATCTCTCAGATGTGTTTTTATGCTTTCCTTATCCGAATTTATCTCCTCCAGCAATTTCTCCTCTCCAGCTCGCAACTTCCTCTTTATTTTCCTTCGCTCTCTCGCACACATTAATTCAGCCAAATCTTCGAGCTTCATTTTCTTTAGCTTCGCCAGCGTATAACCTCGATACGTGAATTCCTCTTCCTTCTTCTTCAAGGTTGTTTTAGCTTTCTTCTTTGCCATTTCTCTCTTTCACTTCTTTCCAGTTCTTTTTGCCGCTATGCTCCCCACCTTCCTTCCAGGCGGTGCGCCTCTACCGGGCGTCTTGGGCTTTCCAACGTGCTGATGAGCACCACCACCGAAAGGATGGTCAACGGGGTTCATTGCCACTCCACTGACCGTCGGATATTTTGCTGCACGTGCCTTCATCTTATGGTATTTCTTTCCTGCTTTTACAAACGGCTTTTCGGTACGACCCCCACCAGCAACAACACCGATAGTAGCAAAACAGTCTGAAGATAACCATTTCTTCTTACCACTTGGCAGCACCACCTGCGTTTTTCCCGTTTCGTGCTCATGCGCTAACAACGTGGCACAATCACCCGAAGACCTTGCGAACTTACCTCCATCGTTGGGTCTTACCTCTAAATTGCAAATCATGATTCCTTCGGGGATGCAGCGAAGAGGAACTGTATTTCCGGTCTTTATCGCGGCTGATTCCCCATAAGACACTTCATCTCCTTCTCCTACACCTTCCGGGATAATTATAAATCTCTCCTCTAATTTCTTCTCTCCTTCGTTCTCTCTTTCTCTTTCTATCTTTATACGAGCAATAGGAGCACTCCTTGCAGGGTCATGCACTATTTCCTCGATTCTTCCTGATACCGTCTCATTCTTATTCACCCTCACGTGTTCGAGATTTCCTTTATAACGATGCGAGGGTGCCCTAAAAGTGGGTGACCCTTTTCCTCTCCGCTGCGCTATTATTCTCTTCCCCATTTTTACTATGTGTATAATTATAATATACCAAGAGAAGTACCTATTTCCTTCGCCTTTCCTTCCTCCTCTAATTCTATTATTGCTTTCTTCTCACCCTTAAATGTTATCATCGTCCTCACGCTTTTTACCGATGTCTCAAAGACTCTTTCCACTTCTCGCTTTATCTCTTCCTTATTCGCTCTTAAATCTACGATAAACTGGAGTTTGTTCTCCGAATCTATCATCAGAGTTGCTTTTTCGCTTGGAACTATATGTTTTAGTTTTTCCACCATTTCTCGTCACTCCATCACTCCATCATCCATTGTAGCAAGCTTTGATAGCGAAGATTCCGTCCAGATTGTCAACCTGCCAGGATGCGTTCCCGGTGCAAGCAATTCAGCATTTAGCTCCTCCACGTATGATACATCCACACCCGGTAAATTTTTCGATCCCTTCTTTATTTTTTTTCCCTTCGATGGCTGTTCGAGCTCTACTCTAACGGAAAAGTCATCAACTTCTGTTTTTACCTTCTTATCCTCTGGTGTTTCTTCGTCACCAGAAATGACAATTAAAATGCTTTTTTTAGACTTATACCTCCTGCCTCTCATCTTTCCTTTACCAGCCCTTATTTTCCGGTCCTTTGCACGGAACACGTCTTCCCACACACCTATGGACCTTAAAAATTCCTCTACCTCGGAGGTTTTTTCAAGACTTGCGAACGAATCTTCCACTACTATCGGTAGCTCCACTTCCTCGCCGAACCTGTGACCTCTATTTCTTACGAGTTCGGGCTTTATGGTGGCTGCGATAGCAGACCTTATCGCTTTCCTCCGTTCCTTTTTGTTTATTTTCTTCTTCAAGACCTTCGCGGTTTTTGGAGGATGCGCTCTTCTTCCGCCAACCGTTTGTGGCGCTCTTGCTGCTCTTCTTCCGTCCCTTATGCGAGGAACTCTGGCAACTCCTCTACCGGGACCCCAGCTCTCTGCGGATGTTCGCCTCCCGGCTAAGGGGTTTGAACCTTTTGGCTGAAGCCTGTTTGATTGCATCGCCAGCACTGCTCTCTTTATCACGTCAGGTCTGAACTCTTCCATGAACACCGGAGGAAGTGTTATTTCCTTCACAAAGTTTCCTGATAAGTCCACCACTTTAGCTTTGCTCTTCACTTCTTCTACCATTTCTCTACTTCTCTCGTTTTCGTTTTCTTATCTCCCCTGTTGTGATTTCTTGCTTATATAAACAATTTCAGGTATAGCCGACCTGGGATGCGGTCTTATCGCGTGAGAAATTCTTACAAGTCTCTTTTTCGGTCCGGGAACGCTTCCTTTTAGCAAAATATAATCATTTTTCACGATGCCATACTTCAAAAAGCCACCTTTTGGCGTTATCTCTTCTCCGTTCTCGCCTATCTTCAATATACTCTTATTATACTCTGTTCGCTGTTGATACCCGGTCTGTCCAAGCTGAGGGACTCGCCATCTTACTCTTCGAGGTCTCCAACCGCCGATAGCACCCACATGACGACCTTTTCCAGACCTCTGCGCCTTTGCATTCTGAATGGTGATTCCCCACCTCTTCACAGGTCCTTGTGTGCCTTTCCCCTTCGTCACCGCCGTAACATCCACAAAATCGCCTTCTTTAAATACATCTTTCGCCCTTATCTCCTTTCCAAATGCTTCTTTTGCATATTCGAGGTCTTTTTCTACCACTCCGCTCATCTTTATCTCCATTATTTCGTGCTTCTTCTTTGGCACTCCACTCACGACCTCCGGTAACGTAGAAGCCATCAAGTGCAGACTTAAATCGAGTTCACTGGCATTACTCTTGATTATTTCTTCTATTTCACCAAGGTCGCCACCATTTCCTGCCTCTTCTCCAGCCCATACTTCCGTTACAGCCTGTTTACCATGATAAGTATTTTTATAAAGACGGAAACCTTCTACCCGTATAGCCGGTGTCTCTATTACTGTCGCAGGAACGGCTATTTCCATCCCCTTCGTCAGGCTATGGGGTACGTCATCGGTCAGAGTAATGTGTGTCATCCCGGCTTTATATCCCGCAAAGCCCTGTATTTCCCTACCTGCGGCTATTTCTTCCCTTTTTATCCTGCAAATCTCACTTCTTGCTCGTTTCCTCGGAGAAAAGGCAAGCGACCCCCTCCTTGGTCTGTGTCTTTTGGACATTTTTATCTTATTTTTGTGCTGTGGTTAGTTAGAATTAGAAATAAGATTATATAATTATATAAAACCAGTTCACATTTCAAAATGCCTTCCTAACACACTCTTCCGTCTTGCACAACCTCACTTCCGCGCCTCCACAGAGAAGCGGCACATATCTCTGCATTTTACCTGAGTTTGTTAATACGCACCGATATCGCTCAAAAGCCGGCGAGACCACGAAACAGGTATCGCAAATTACCTTAACACCGTAACTCTCTATCTTCTGCACCACTTCCTGCATGCGCTGCTTTATCGCTCTTGCGGTGAATATGAAGAAATCCTTTCTTACTTTTCTTCCTTTACCTTCCACCCTCAAGAGTTCGTATATCCGTTGGAGTTCAAGTGAGGAGCAATGCGGACATCCAATCGCTATCACGTCGGCTTCTTCATTTACCTCGTAAAACTTCTTCACATCGCCTTTTTCTATCTTTATTGTTTCAGCAGGTAATCCTATCGCATCAGCTTCGGGGGTTATTCCTTTTATATGATACATTCCTACGGAGCCTGTTGCTCCTATCGCGGCGGATAAATGCTTCAATTCGTCTTTGTTCGGAACAGAAGACGGAGGAAGTTCAACCAGCGGTATTTTGTTCCCTATGCGGTTCCCTATCAGGAATCCGAGAGCGCTGTAGTCTGCATCTACGAGGTCGCACTTCACACATACCCTTATCCCTGGTTCTCTATTTTCAGGTTGGTGAAGCCCGTAAAGAGGTGTTTTTCCTATAAGTGCAGCGGCAAGAGCAGAAGGTGCCCCTTCCATGTTCGTTCTCGCACCCAGAACAGAGTTAGCATATAAAACGGCAGATGATTCCGCCCAAGCAAGGTGCTCACCTCTTTTCGGCATCGGACCAGTGAGATAAGGAACGCAGGTGCATTCCGCAGAGATGCCCAATTTTTTATACGCTTCGAGCACTTCCTTTTGCTTATTTGCAAACGCCCTTGAAAGGCCTATCTCATTACGTTTTTCTATATCCATGCCGATGGGATTTAAAGTGCTTTTAACTCTTACAGTGCCTTCAAGGCTGTTTATGAATTCAAAAGCATCGCCTATGGTTTTGTAAGACGCGCCGGAGATGTGTGCGCTTTTTATCCGTATTAATTTTGAAGCATTGTTTATATCGCCGATTGCGACGAGTATCTCCATAGCCTTTTTCTTCGTCCAGCCCTCCTCTCCTTCGTATATCCGCTCTTCTTCTTTGGTGAGATGCATAGTATCTTAATCATTAATTAGAGGATAGATAGAAATATTTAAATATAACAAAGGTTATAGTTATATCGGTGATAGCAAAAATGGTAAAAGTATCTTTGGATTTAGAAGAAGGTTTGCATAAAGCGATAAGAAAGAAAGCGATAGATAAAGGGATAACAATGAAAGCTTATCTAATTGAGCTTATCGAAAAAGGCAAAAGTATAGATGATAGTGAAGATATAGCGAAGGCGAATAAGGAAGAAGATGTAGAAGAAGGTGATGCTGTGGAAGAAGATCGTGCCTCTGAAATTATTAAGTTATAAAGTATGACAAAAATTACAAAATTACTTTTAGATATCAGTAGTACCATACATATTAAAATAGCTGTGCTGTTTACAAATATATATACTCCAAAAAGTACATGTGTATTTATTATATATAACATAATTAAAGTAACAAAAAATATAAAAAAAGTGAGATATATCAATAATGCTTAAAGTGTTAGAGGGGTCAAAGCTATTGAAGAAGGATGTAGGTGCTGTTGTTAAGTCAGCGAAATGGCACAATGACTGAAAAAGTTAATATATGGAACAATGAAAATACCCATGAATGCTACAAACCTTTTTATTTCAAAAACCCATCGCATTTAACAGTAAAAGTAAAAAGAGGTGGTTTTTGAAGATGGGTAAGAAGGTGGATGTTTATGTGCGTGTCTCGACACCGAAACAGGAAGAGAGCCGAAATGAGCATATGCGGATATTAGAGGAATATTGTATGAGAAATGGATATGAAATCAATAGGATTTACATGGAAACCATCTCAGGGAGCAAAGATGCCCATTCACGACCGATGTTCAGGGAAATGATGAAGGATGTCGAGTCAGGAAAAATTGATGCCGTTGTCACATTAAAATTGGATAGATTCTCTCGTAGTTTAAAAGACTTATTGGATGCTATTGAAACATTTAAAAAGCATAATGTTGGTTTCATTTGCGTGAATGATCCCATTGATACAACCACACCTCAAGGAACATTATTTCTTCAAATAATGGGTGCTCTTGCCGAATTTGAACGGGCACTCATTTACGAGCGGACGAAAGTGGGCATAGAAAGGGCAAAACGTGAAGGGAAAGTGTGTCACAGACCTAAGAAGAATGTAAACCTCGATAGAGTTATTGATCGCTATAAAAAAGGCATTCCGCTGACAGAAATTGCTGCTTACGAACACGTAAGCTACAGCACGCTCAGGAATAGACTGCGGGAAGCCGGTTATAAGACCGGCAAGCAATTGGTTCAACGAGAGTGAAAAATAAGGTAACCCTGTAAGGGGTTCTTTACCGTTTTACCGTGTTGGTGTGTACACCTGCCAAAAAAATATGCATCAGGGTAAACATGAATGAGAAAATCCCTATATTAAAAGGTAAAAAAGTGAAAACACGAATATTACGCCCCTTTGAGTTCGAACTATTACGTGAGGGGGCAAAGAAAACGGAGAATAGGACACTTTTAGATGGTTGTCTTCTATTAGGTGCGAGATATAAAGAATGCACGAAGATTCAAAATAACTCCAAATGGTTCGATGGAAATTTTGTACACCTTCCCTCAGAAGCACACCAAAAGTTAAAGAGAAAACAAATAGAGCGGTGGATAAGATTAAGCTCTATGGGGAAGACAATCATGCCTTATTTCTTTGAAAATAGAAAGCGACTTCCTTCTATTCAAGCGTGGGATTATTCTTTAAGTGAATGGGGAAAAAAAGGAGGGTTAGATGTTACTGGTATATCCGCAAGAGCTTTAAGAAAGACTTATGAAAGTTGGTTGATCTTTTACTATCCTGAAGCCACCAATTTAATTTATCTATCTCAAGGGCATACTACCCTTACATCATTACAACACTACATAAACTTACCTTTCCTTGAAGAAGATAAAAAGGATATGAAAAGATGGGTTGAAGGGTGGCTGTAAACAACCTACACCTCCAGCAATAATAATAGCATAGAACGTAAATATGAAAACCTCAAATTAATTTTAACTATTATTAAAACTTCAAACCTTTTTGGTGAAACATAGTTGTAATGAAAGTCCTTGAGAAGTACCTTAATAGTATTTTGTACTTTCTCCTTTGCCTTTTTAGATACTTTGAAGTTTTATATTAAAACTTCAAGGTATACAGCACTTTAGGGAACAGACTCCGTGAGGCAGGTATTAAGCTGAAAAGATAATGATTTTTCGGGCAGCCTAAAAATTTTAAATCCTGCTACCTCTCAGCCTCTTTCATATTTTTATTTTAAGCAAATTTTCTATCGCATCACGATATTTTCTATTACTTATCATTTTTTCTTTTATTATATCGCAAATATGAGTTTTGTTTTTTTGTCATCTAAAAATAGGGCTTGTTCAACGTTCTATTCGTTTCAAGAACGATGTAGAGAGGCTCGTTTACTTTATAGCCAGCATAGAGAAGAAAAAAGAGGGGCGAATGGGTGAGAAACATACGCATGGGAATTTTTAAAAGCGTAATTGTTTACCGCTGAGCCCGCAGAGAACACAGATAGTCAGAAAAATCATTTATCTCATCTCAGCGCTCTCCGTGATCTCGGCGGTAAACAAATATTTTAAAGTTTTTACGTCTATACTATCTCGCAGTCTGAAAAAGCGCTCTTATCCTCCGTCCAACCACTTCTATCTGCTCCTCTTTCTCCTTCGCTCTTTGCTCATTTAAGAATTTCATCCCGTCTTCGCTTTCCTTACGCCATTCCGCGGCGAACTTACCCGCCTCTATCTCTTCCCATATCTTCTTCATCTCCGCCTTTGTTGCCGCTGATATTATCCTCGAACCCCTCGTTCTGCCCCCGAACTCCGCGGTATTGGACACCATCTGCCACATGAATCCCATACCTCCCTGCTGTATCAGATCAGTGATAAGCTTTAACTCGTGCAGACATTCGAAATACGCTATCTCTGGCTGGTAGCCCTTTTCAACGAGCGTTTCAAATCCTGCTTTTATTAATTCCGAGACACCACCGCAGAGAACGACCTGCTCACCGAATAAATCGCTTGTGGTTTCTTCGTAGAACGTGGTTTCGAGCACGCCGGGCTTTGTGAACTTCATCGCTTTTGCCATTGCCAGCGCTATCTCTTTCGCCTTTCCTGAGAAATCCTGCTCCACTGCTATTAATGCAGGAACGCCGAACCCCTCTTTGTAAAGCTGTCTTACCATATATCCAGGTCCTTTCGGTGCGACCATTATCAAATCAATGTCCTCCGGTGGTTTTATCCAGCCGAAGGTTATGTTAAATCCATGCGAGAAGCCCAGAACCTTACCTTCGCTGAGGTATGGTTTTATACTCGCTTCATATACCTGCGATTGAACCTCGTCCGGCACGAGCATGTGTATTATATCAGCTTTTTCGGTGGCATCTTCGATTGCTGAAACTTTCAATCCATCCGATTTCGCCTTCGACCAGCTCTTTCCGCCTTCTCTCAATCCCACAACCACGTCTATCCCGGAATCGTGCAAATTCTGCGCCTGCGCAGACCCCTGGTTCCCGTATCCCATCACTGCTACCGTTTTGCCCGACAGCACGCTCAAATCCGCATCCCCATCATAATACAATTTCGCCATTTTTCGGTCTTCTCCATTATTAAAATTATATCCGCTCTTTCGGTATTGTTCTTCTTTGATTAGAATAACTAGCTTTCATAAAAATTAATAAGGTGTTACAGCCAACTCCCATAACATTCGTAAGTATAACCGGGATAGAACCAATATGAATCCCGTATAGAATCCATAAGAGCATCCCCGAACCCATGAACGACATCAAAAGATACGAAAGGTCATCAAGTTTCTTGGTTCTATAACCTTTCAACATCTGCGGGATAAAACTGGATATGCATATAAAACCCGCTGTTAAGCCCAGAATTGTCCAGAACATAGTTAGACTTATTGTTTGTATTTACTTAAAAGCATTCTATTAAAATCCAGATACTTGTTTACCGCTGAGCCCACAGAGAACACAGAGAGTCAGGAAAATCGTTCATCACTCGGCGAATACCGTCTTTCAGTATCTTGACATTGAAGTTGATCAGTAAGCCGACCTTGCAGCCTGAAGCGCCAATAATACTTTCCGTTATCCTGTTGATGTTGACTCTCTCTTTTTCCGTCATCTCCGCGCTCTCCGCGCTCTCGGCGGTACAAATACAAATTGCTTTATTATATAATAGACAATATTAGCGGTATAGAGAGCATACTGAGAACAGTGGTAATAAAAACAACAGAAGCGACTAAAGAAGCGTCTCTTTCGTATTTGGCTGATAATATCATTGCCATAACGGCGGAAGGCATTGCTGCTTGAAGCAATATGATATTTTTTACTAATCCGTCTATGGAAAATAGTTTAATTATCAAGAACGCAACTAAAAAACCACCAAGAAGCCGGAATACAGAAGCGAGAAATGCTATTTTTGCATCGCTTATTTTTATTTCCGTCAGTTTATAGCCGAGCACGAGTAATGCTAATGGAATAGTAACCATCCCGATCATCTCTATTGGTGTGAATATTACTTCCGGGATTGGAATTTTTAAGAGATTGAATACTAAGCCAATCACCACTGCGTATAGTAACGGAACTTTGAATGCTTCTTGTATCTCATTTTTGTGCTGCACGATATAGATGCCGAGGCTGAAGATAACCAAAGAGTTCATCATATCATAGACAACAGCTCGTGACAAACCGTCCATGCCGAATGCGAATAATGCAACGGGATAGCCTAAATAACTCGTATTTCCAAAGACCATTGGTAAATATAACCCTTTTTTGTCTGAATTTGTTAGTTTTAAGAGTAGGAAAACAAAAAGAGCCATAATGAGGATGATTGCTAATGCTGCGCCGGCTATTGTTGTAAAATCGGCTATGTTAATATCACTGCTTGAGATAGACGAGAAGATTAAACACGGGGCTGATATATAGACGATTACATCAATCAGGGTTTGAATATCCAATTTTTTAATTCTTCCAATAGCATACCCGACTAAAATGATTGAGAATACCGGGATTACTGTTTGTAATATTACTTGCATAGAGAAAAAGATTTGGGTGTGTGATTAAAAATTTGTTGGTTTACGTAGCATAATTTTATTATACTGGTGCGGTATATACTTTTTCTTCAGGTGTCTCTTCTCCAAAGTATAGTCTAAAAATCAGTATCATGAAAAAACTTTTGAAAATTGAAAGCATTCCTAACCCTGGAGCGCGGGTATATTCATGGCTTGCGAGAAAAAGTCCGCCGCTAAGATATTTGTGTAAAGAGGTAGCAGAAGAGATCATCACAAAGACATCTTCTGGAAGAATACTGGATGCAGGTACAGGTCCGGGCTATCTTCCCCTCGAGATTGTTAAGAGAGCCCCGGATTTAGAAATAATCGGCATTGACATCTCGCCAGCTATGGTGGAGATAGCGCGTAAAAATGCAGAAAATAAAGGATTCTCTGACCGCGGCGTGAGGTTTCAACGTGCCGATGCAGCAAATCTACCTTTTGAGGATGGATATTTTGACTTGGTAGTAAGCACGCTCAGCTTACATCACTGGTTAAGACCCGCCGAATGCATAAAGGAGATCCATCGTGTTCTTAAAACGAATGGTGAAGCCTGGATTTATGATATAAGGCGTGACACCACAAAAGAAATAAACGCAGAGGTAATAAGCCGGTATGGCAGGTTTTTAGCTTTTCTTTTCCTCAACATAGTCCGGGCTCACTCTTCCGTGACATTGCGGGAGATTGAAGAGATTCTTTCTTCACCTGAAATAGGCTTTTCTCGAAAAAACGTGGTTGATAAAGGGGTTATCATTAAACTGCAACTGGTAAAATAGTGGAGGTGCATTAAACCGCAACGCGAAGGTACGCTTAATAAGCGAAGATGTTAAAAAAATAAAAATATCGAAAAGCTTTTATACACCTTAAGATAACTAAGATTCACAATCATTCCCCATCTTTCAGCGTTTTATCCGTTGATTGATGGGAATTATCCTTACTGGAGTAAATATAAAGGATGTGAAAAAAATGAATGGAAAGTTATCAACAGCCTTTTTTATTGGGTTTGTGTTGGTATTGGTCGTATTTTTTCAAATACCACCGTGTTTTGGACATTCTGGTGATGTCTTATCCGCTTGGGCAGTAACCACCCCAACTATTGATGGTGTCATATCTGCGGGGGAGTGGATAGACGCAGATACCGCAGATTTTACATTGGCATATTGTAATGAATCACATAATGTCACTCTTTATGTTAAAAATAATGATACTTACCTATACCTTGCAGTGATGGTAAGGGATGAGGAATATTCTAACCTGTCAGAAATGTATCATGATTTTGCCAACTTTTATTTTGATAATGATAATGATGGCGTTACGGATACGGGAGAAGATGGTTTAGCAATACGTTTTGATAATACTATATTCAGGGACACATACAATCCCATAGGTGTTAATGGTTGGTCTTATAGCGACACTTCAGATGGCGGAACTAATGATATAGATGGTGCGGTAACGCATACCAACCCAGTTCCTGATGGTGTGGGTGATTACACCTTTGAGTACAGACACCCACTGAACACAAGCGATGACACACATGATTTTAGTCTCTCAGCCGGCGATACAGTAGGCTTCAGATTTTCATTTCCCGATGGAGAAACGGATTGTCAACCTGTGGGTTATCATTGGCCTTCATCTTCACCCACAAGCTATGGGGATATAGTTATTGCTTCGGAGGCTTATCTAAAACTGTTATTCGTTCCTCTGAACTGGGATGATACACAAGCAGCATTTGACTCTCAGGTTGATACACAGATAAATTTCTTTATTAACGCAATACCATTAAATGCATGTCCTGAAGAGATATCAATAACCAAATTGGATGTAGCAACACAAAATTATACTGGCTTTGCATGCGGTACAGCATCCATAAAAACATTTGTTACCGGTTTAGGGGTTAACACAGCAGATTATGATATAATCGTTGGTTTGGTTGAAGATTCTCCATGCCCACCTATCGCTGGCCAGAGTAATACTGTTGATACCATCTGGGTTGAGACAGACTATGATTCTGTTACAGCTCATGAGATAGGACATATATATGGTTTAGAAGATGAGTATTGTAGCAATGCTGCTGCTGGTTCTACCGATTGCAGATGTAATGATGGTGATATGGGTGGCTGTGGAGACACTGGTGGTGATGGTTCAGCAACAGGCGACATTAATTATTTACATCCTGATTTTGTTGCTCACCCGTGTGATTGTCCATCAAATGGATCTGATGATTCAGGTGGTGCTCCATGTTGTAATTTCAACGTTACTTGTGGGAGATTTGGTGGATGTTTTTATACAGATGGTACACTCTTAGCGAACTTTGGTGATGAATATGAATTAAGATGTGATAATAGCACTTATGCTGAACTTGGGATACTTCACGTAAATTATGGTATCTGCTGTCTTGGAAACAAAGACTCGGCAGGTGGCAGGGCTATAATGTCATTTGCAAATGTAGAGATTATTTCTCCAGGAACTCGTGATTACGATGAACATAGTAAAGCACATTTTGCAACCCTGCCCGATTTAAACTGTCATTCACCAGCAAAGCCATTATCTACCCAGCTCATTGACTTGAATATCATTATCTACCCAGACGATACTGTTATAGAAGATAAGATAATTTTAAGATATGGAAGACCAACAAGGTACTATCAGAAGGGTGAAGAGTATAAGCTAACAGTAGTTGACGAGGGTGGCAAGGTTTTATGGAGTCAGGCATTCAACATCTATTTTGATTATACTGGACCTGTTTATCTGGACGTGGACTACTCTGAAATTAAATACACGAATTTTCCTTTTAGTTACAGAATTCCATACACCCGTGGCATGTATGAGCTTGTATTGCATCACAGGGATAAAGTTATTTTCTCTAAAATCTTGAATTTCTGTAATAATGACAAGGTTTGTGATACTACCGAAACCTATCTAACCTGCCCAGGTGATTGCCCATTAAATCAAAAAGATAAGATATGTATAAACAGGAATGAGGGCATTTGCGATCCCGATTGTTTAGAAGGTGTTGATCCAGATTGCGGGGGTGAATGTGGTAATGATGTCTGTAATATAAATGAGAACTATGGAACCTGTCCACAAGACTGTCCCTCCGGAAGAAGGGATGGTTACTGCGATAGAGAAGAGGATGAAAGATGCGATCCAGATTGTAAGGAAGAAGATCCAGATTGTAAAAGCAAATGTGGTGATGGTGTGTGCTTTTCCTGTGTAAATATTGTTGATCAATATACATCTGAAAACTATGGAAACTGCTTAAGTGATTGTTCTTCAGGAGGAAAGGATTATTACTGCGACAAGCAAGATGATGGAATATGCGACCCTGATTGTAAGGAAGGAGAAGATTCAGATTGTCAAAAGAAACCTCTGAGCCCCTATCGGATCCTTATAATAGCAATCATAGTGATATTATCAATTTTAACCGTATATTTACTAATGAAAAGACGGAAATAACCTTAGTTTTGTCGCAAAGCAGTATAGAAAGCCTTCAGAAATTGTAGGAGATCTTAGAAGGATAAAAGTCCGCAGCTTATGAAATATTAGAAAAGCGATAAAGGAAAAAAGCGAAGCGAATATGAAATAAGCTTTAACTGAACGGTGAAGGTAGTTAATCCATAGCATAGCGATACCTTTAAATTACTAACAAAGCCTAATATTGTTAGAGGTGAAAAAATCATGAGAACAATAGCTATTTTATTAAGTATATTGATAGTGCTGTCATTGATTCCAATAATATCTTCTATTCCAGAGGTAAAATCAGCAGTTAGAACCGTTGATATAACGGTAGATTACACGGTAAAGAAGATTGGAATAACTTTGTATGAAGGGAGTTATACATATACATTAGAAGATACATTGATGACAGATAATGAAATATATGATATGGTTGAAGTTAAGGTAAGAGAGATTGCAATTGAGAAGAATATTAATCCTGATTGGGTCACGTATAAATGTTCAATCGAAGTGTTGGAATCTCTTGTAACCATAGCTGAGTCATTAGATAAAAGAGCTTCTTTGGCAATGAGTGAGGAAACAACTCTAATGGATGCTACTGGTGAATCTGTGGATCCAGTTACATCAGTTACAATCACTTCTACTTCAGATCTACCTGAAGTGGCACCATCAAATGCTATTTGGAGTATGGAGGAGGCATATAACTTCGAGCTATCAGGTGCGAGATTTGATAAACCAGTGGAAATTTCAATCTATTTCGATGAAATAGTAGAATATAAAGTTTTTGAAGGTGCAGAGCTATTTGAAACTCTTTTAGCAGTGCCCGCGTCTGATCTGTCTGGAGAACCAATGGCAGAAGAAGAGCTCCTTGCAGAACTATTTGAGATGGAAAAAGACCTGCTTTTTGAGATAATTGAAGAACTCAAGATAGAGCTTGCATCCGAAGAGGAAACAGAGAGAGAAGAGAAGATAGTTAGTATTTTTCTAGAAATCTATACCTACGAAGATGACGAATGGAAGGCACTCGATACAACTGTTGATTGGGACAAGAATAAAGCAACCACAAGAGTAGATCACTTCTCTGTCTTCGCGCTGTTAGCAGTGCCAAAAGTAGTTGTAAGTCCAACAATTGAACCAACACCAACACCTATTCCAACAATTGAATCAACACACAGAGAAAAGAATCTGTTTGTGTACTATGCTATATTTGGAGTGTTAATAGTGGGGGTAGGGATAGCAGTGATATGCATGGCAGTGCGTTACGTAAAAAAGAAAAATAAATAAGAGGAACATATATTTTCTCTCCTTTTTTTGTTTGGTAAAAATGGAAGAAATTCTTTATGTGGAAAATCGTATATTCTTATTTTTTACCATAACAATTGACGCCGGTAAACTTCTTCCGGTACGATTCTAATAACGGCGTAAGTTTTCGTTCGGGTGCTTTAACCTTCTTCAGCCGCTCTTCAATCTCGGCATCGCTTAATCTAACATTGAGCGTTCTGTTTGGAATATCAATCTCTATTATATCGCCGTCTTGTATTGCGGCGATTGCACCGCCATTAAATGCTTCCACAGTCATCTCTTTTTTGTTCATACTTATTCCATCTCTACTCATAGGTTACTAAGCTAACCGTGTTGTATGAATAAGCAGATATATGTGGTCTCTTTCAGACCTTGGAACAACATTTATTAATGCAGTGTGCTATTATGAATGTATGCATAGCAAGAAACTGAAGGAAAAAACCATAGAATGCCCAAGATGCTGGGTGAAGATGAAGAAGGAAGAAGTGGATGTATTAGGTCCCAATGTTATCATAGATGTCTGTCCGAAATGTCAGGGTATATGGTTTGACAATAGCGAACTCAAAAAAATACTTGGCGACAGAAAACTTGCCAATTACCTGACAAAACACATAGGCACGCAAAGTGAAAGTAAACTGGTATGCCCTCGTTGCGGCGGATTGATGGACTTAGAATATGCTGAAGATGTAGAAATAGATGTCTGTCTTGGCTGTAATGGAGCGTGGTTAGATTACGGTGAGTTGGAACGATTAAGGGAAAAATCAGAAGCGGGTTATACCGGCGACAAAGAGAAAAAAGCGGTGGAAGAGTGGGAAGAGATGATGGCTAAACAGCGCAGAAAAGGGCTGAACAGCTTATTTGGGCGGTTGATGCAGTAAAATAATCGTTACTTCATGCCTTTACCTTCTTACCATAACAATTGATGCCGGTAAACTTCTTCCGGTATGATTCTAATAACGGCGTAAGTTTTCGTTCTGGTGCTTTGACCTTCCTTAGCCGCTCTTTAATCTCCGCATCGCTTAATTTTACATTAAGCGTTCTGTTTGGAATATCTATCTCAACAATATCTCCATCTCTTATTGCACCGATTGCACCGCCATTATACGCTTCCATCTCCACATGCCCAATACAAGGACCGGTGGTAGCACCAGAGAATCTGCCGTCGGTGATTAGCGCTACCTTTTTATAGCCCGCACCCATTATCGCATCGGTGGGCGTCAACATTTCCGGCATTCCCGGTGCGCCCGCTGGACCCTGGAATGGCAACACGATAACATCACCCTCTACAATTTTCTTCGCTTCTATCGCATCAAGTAAATCTTTTTCGGTGTAGAAGACCTTAGCATGACCTGAATGCACCAGCATCTCTTTGTCAACCGCAGTTTGCTTTATTACCGCGCTGTGTGCAATGTTTCCTTTTAATACCGCTATACCGCCTTCAGAAAAGTGTGCATCATCCAAGGTTCGGATAACATCGTCATCCAGCACTTTTCCTTCTTCTGCTATCTCCTTTATTGATTTTCCATTTACCGTTGGTGAATCGTTTATCATATCATTTAAGCGGTTAAGAACCGCGGGAATGCCTCCTGCACGGTCAACATCTGCCATCTCATGAGTCCCCGCGGGGATTATCTTACATAAGTTCGGCGTCTCTCTTGATATCTCATCGAACATATCTACGTTTATATCAACGCCCGCTTCTTTAGCTATCGCGGGGATATGTAAAACAGTATTTGTTGACCCGCCCATTGCCATATCAACTCTTATTGCATTCTCAAATGCATTTTTTGTCATTATATCGCGTGGCTTAATATCTTCTTTGACCAATGCAACGATTCTTATTCCTGATTCATACGCTTGTTTTTTCTTCTCAGGGTCTATCGCCAGGGTCGTTGCACATTTTGTCAGTGACATGCCCAATACCTCGGTAACAACAGCCATTGTATTTGCAGTATAAAGACCGACACAAGAACCTGCACCGCAAACCATACGCGGAAGCATTTTTTCCGCTTCTTCCACACTCATCACACCACCTTTAACCTGACCAACGACACCAAAACCTTCAATGGGGTGGTGCTTCTTCCCTTCTACGACATTTGCTTTCATCGGTCCCCCGGTAAGCATAATTGCCGGTAAATTAAGACGTCCCGCAGCCATTAACATCCCCGGCGTGATTTTATCGCAATTTGTTACGCCAACCCACCCATCCATAGAATGCGATAAGGTCATTATTTCGATGTTATCTGCAATATGCTCTCTGCTTGGGAGAGACAATCTCATTTCTACAAACATAGCGATGCCGTCACAGACACCTGGAACTCCCCAGTCTAATGGAACTCCTCCCGCATCTCTAATCCCTCGCTTTACCTCACGCGTTAGTTCATTCAGATGAATATGCCCCGGAATGATGTTGTTATACGAGTTTGCAACGCCGATAAATGGTTTGTCTAACTCAAAATCTTCTTCTTTTACGCCTGCGGACAGTAATAAAGCGCGGTGCGGTAAAGTCTCGATATTTTGCTTTAATATGTCTGAACGCATTATCATCACCCAAGATTAAAAAGCAACACGTGTTATAAATAGTTGTGATAGTCAGTGTTATGGCTATTATAATAATAACAATAGCTTTTTACAGGTTTCCCGTGCTGTTCCGCGATCCATTTTTCCGTATTTTGTTAATGCATCAAGATTATCAGGAATACGTTCCAACTATCAGTATATGGTGATACATATATAAAACTATCAGTGATATGTATCTTTGAACACTGAGTGTTATATTAGGATATCAGTGATAACAGCATTAAGTTAATTTCCTTGTGTTTAATAAATATAGCGGTCGCAAAAGGGTTGGATGAGACTAAGCATTTAACCAGAAGGCTGGATTTTAGAGATAGTTTGCAGGTAAAAGAAGTTGCAAACCAATAACCTTACGAACAGAATGTCATTTCAATTTTCCCCATTCTTGCTTGTATCGCGAGCAGAATAGCTTAGCTCGCTCATGGTAGCGCATTTTGGATGTTTCATAACAGTGCATCAATTTCCTCATCGGTAAAGCCCAACTGACGCAATACGAGTTTCATGTATTTCGGTGTTAGTTCTCTCTTACCCATCACCACCGGTGCTCTATACACCCTTCCTTCTTTTTCACGTTCAAATATCGCGTGGCTGGTACCTCGCTGTCTGACGAACCTGGCATCACCTCGTGAAAGAAGCTTGACAAACTTCTTACTCGACATCGGTGGGATTTTCTTAGACACCGGCAGTAACCTCAAAGGCAATGGTCTCCGAATAACTCCAGTCCTGCGAAGGTCGCACCTGCTCAACATCCTCAATGAGGAATTCCCGGATAACATCCAGAGGAGTGGTTCGTATCTCAGCCTCAAGCTTGTTCTCTTTCATATACGAGAGATATTCTTCACATGCCTCTTGCAGCATCTGTCGCGCCTCCTCTATGCTTTCGCCCTGACTGCATACGTTAAGTTCAAGGCATAAAGCCACGTAATAATCACCCGCTTTTTTGAGCACTCCCGTCAATTGCATCTGCACATCACCAGCGTTTTTACCTTCTATCTGTCTATAAGTACGGGCGTAGTAATAAAAGTTACCATAGAAGTAACTGGAAAGTTCTCAATACAAACAAAGCATCATTTTAATTTTCTCCATTCTTGACCGCTAGCAGAATAATCCCTCCATAAATTATAATGCCACCCGGCGTGTAAACGCTCAAAGTTGAATAAAGGATTATCTGGATTAACTTTAAGCAGCAAAGGATAATTGCAAGTATTTACTGCAATCACGACGCCGACAATAAATAAAACTAAGCAAGTCCAGAAGGTCTTCGGCTTTCTTATAGTCATAATCATTCCTTTACTGAATAAAGGGTATTAAAGGTTCGGCTTTGTGCGTAATACGTTAGGGATTCAAGTTAAGAAGCTTCTTTCATAGCTGCTTCCTTAGATTCTTCGCCTTTTTCGGTCAGTTCCTCCTATACGTAAGCCTATAAATGAGTCTTCATCTATTTCACTAGCCAAAGCCATTCAAGAGCTGAGAATACCTCTTCGTTTATTTAAGCAACTCCACCTTCGTTAAAAATGTTAGCAGATAGCCTGTAAGAGTTCCCAAGATAAACATTAAATTGCTACCGTCAAGACGACCTGTGGACGTGAGCCAACTTGCTACACCTACAATTGCGCCGAGCAAACCTACTACCAAAACCATACGAATAGCTGAATAAAGCAAATTACCTTTCTGGAGTTTAGCCAAGGATCCCATTGTAGAATCAATTACTTCTTTTACCCCGTCCTTCAAAGCGCTTGTGCCTTCAGGATTGCTTAGAGCATCAGTCCAAAATGAACTTTGCTTCTTTTGCCCTAAACTTGCCCAATACTGAAGCTCCTGATAGTCTTTCATAGAAATTGTTATCTCTTCTTGTTTTTGTACGGCTGGAACACCCGAGGCTGTTTCTTTTGTTTCATCATCCACCATATTTTTGACTCCCATAGTTTTATGTGATTTTTACTTATATAAATCTAGGCACGTATTTGAATCTGCCACAGATTTTCTACAATATGGAGATGTAACCTATCCTCACCGCTTCTTTCATAGCAGCTTCGGAGTTTCATTTTGTCGGCTATTTCGGACAGTATTCAGTTTCATAAAGAAGTTTATTAAAGAATTTCCACCATGAATTGGAGTTCCACCTTCATAATATGAGCTTTCTCTAATCTTACCTTCAGCACCAATATGCCAATAGCTTAATTCGAGGTCTTCATCATCGTCGAAAAGAAATGGACAATCCAAATATTCACGTGCACTGGCTGTAATTTCTAAAGGAAATTTTTGCCAGCTCTGATTAATCCAATTTTCAAGTTCCAACCAGCAATCTTTGTTCAGAATAAAGGAACCTCGATGGACTTCGGGTAATAGCAATAGGCTCTCAGCCCCGTAATCCCGAGCAAACTTCAAGACATCATTTAGATATTCTATAGTACGTTCGTTTATGACTGTATTAATACCGAAAGGTATCTTATCCTGTAAACACTGTATTTTTTCTACCAAATCTGAAATACTACGCCCACGAATCTCTGAATACAGCGGTTCCATGGCATCTATGGATAATCTTATTATCGAAATGTTACCCGCTAAATCATTTATTATGCTCTTTGTTAGATGATGACCATTGGTAGTAATTGATATTCCAAGATTTGTAGAGTTCCAAACTTTTTTACAAAGTTCGCTTAAGTGAGGATATAAAGTTGGTTCTCCTCCTCCAAATGCTACCTCCAAAACACCTAAAGAATCCATAGCTAGACATAAGTTGTATACGTAATTTGGATTATGCGTATTCGAGTTTTTTGGCGCATAGCAAAAGCTGCAATTCAGGTCACAACCATTGGTTAATGCAAGGCTTATTACGCGTGGGCCAATATGAATTTTTTCATGTGGAACGGAGACTTCATCCAACAAGACATGCATTCCTGAAATACGGTCGTAAAAGTGAATCCCCTGTTTTTCGTACCGAACTTTCATGGACCTGTCTGGCCTGTGATTTTTATTTCGATTGGGTCGTATAGTAGCATAAGTTTTATTATTCCACCAACATTGAGCCCACTCATCCCTGATACGGTGACTGTTTTTCCGTCTTGATTAACATCGCATAAATTGTCCCAACCTATATTGAAATCACTATCATTCGGTCCAAGAGATAAGACAGCATCATTAACGTTTTTCCATTGTTCACAAAACTCCTCCTTGTTATGATAACGATCTTTCCACACACCGTCCAAAAAATTTTTTACGATTTCATTAGCCCCCTCTGCTTTAGATACATTTTCAAACTTCCCGATAATTGTTAAATGTGCAGAATGTGCTGAGCCAAATGCTTTCCATATTTTCATATTTTCACCTCCAATTAATCCATCTAGATTTCTTATGGTGTTAAGTCATAAAACACATATAAAACTTTCGATTTTTGTCAAATATTGGGATATAAACAAAAACGAAATCATTTCTTTGAAAATGCGAATTACCCTGTCTATCTCACATAATTCCTCAACGTTCCAATCCCCTCTATCACGATCTCAATAGTATCCCCCCCGATTCATCGCGCCGATCCCGCTTGGCGTGCCCGTTGCTATTATGTCCCCAGGTAGTAATGTCATCACGTGCGAAGCGAACGAGACCAGCTCATCAACGTTAAAAATAAAATTGGAAGTGTTCGAATCCTGCCGCAGCTCGCCATTAAGATAACTCTGAATTTTTACATTATTAGGCTCAATCCCGTTAACGATCTTCGGCCCCACAGGGCAGAACGTATCAAAGCTCTTAGCTCTTGTCCATTGCCCATCCTTCTTTTGCAAATCGCGGGCTGTTACATCATTCAAACAGGTAAAGCCTTCCACATGCTCCATAACCTCTTCAGGTTCAATGTCTTTGCATACATCGCGTATGATAATGGCTAATTCCGCCTCATAATCAACGCGTGTAGCCTGCGCCGGGTACATAATACTCTCCTCCGGACCTATTAATGCAGTAACTGGCTTCATAAATAGTATTGGTTCTGATGGTAGCGGCATGCCAAGCTCTTTAGCGTGGTCTTTATAATTGAGACCTACTAAAACAATCTTCGTTGGTTTCTGCGTTAAAAAAGAAAGCGACATTTTTTTTCTTTTCTTCCCTTCACAGCTTAATCCCGCCCTATCGCCGTAATCCCCGTCCTGAACAACTGCTTCACACCAAAATGTTTCATCAACTCTACAAACCGGTCTATCTTTTCCGGCTCTTCCGTAAGTTCGAGTATTACAGAATCCAGAGTAGCATCCGCTATTTCCGCTCCGTAAGATTCCGCAAGCTGCATTACCTCAGAACGAGATTTTGAATCCTTCACATGCACCTTCATAAGGCATAAATCGCGGATAATCGCCTCTCTCTCTTCCAAATCTACCACTTTTACCACTTCTATCAGATTGCTGAGCTGCTTCCTCACCTTCTCCAACTCACTCGCTGAGCCATATAGAGCCACCGTCATCCTTGATAACCCTTCCTGCTCGCATGGTGAAACCGTAAGAGAGGTGATATTGATTCCTCGCATCGTGAACATGCCCGACATTCTCGTAAGCACTCCCGGATTATCCTCCACCAATAACGAAATTATACGTGTTTGCAT